>CAZMDT010000151.1:0-7340 GCA_964564965.1 uncultured Planctomycetaceae bacterium
AGTTCCAGTACTCCTCGCCGAAGCGCCGCTTGCGATATGCGATGTGCCGCCGCTGGCTGTAAAGCTGCCCGCCGCAGACGTTCAGGCTCACCAGCCCGTCCAGCCAGTTCCGCTGATGCGTCGGGCGCGAGATGTCGATCCGGAAACCGACAGATGCGTAGTGCGTCTTGTGCCCCGCAACGATGGTGACGTCTTCTCCCGGCCCCGGGATGCTCCAGTGACCCGCAGCGGCCAGGCGACCGAAGTGCGCCAAGGCGAGGAAGTCGTCGGCGAACATCGGCTCATCCAGCAGCCACAGGGAGATGCCGCGCCCGCCCTGCTTGGGGTCGCGGAAGTAGTACTTGTCGTTCAGGTAGACCTGATACCGCGTCCTGTTCCACGGGCCGGACCGATTTGACAGGTGGACGATGAAGTCGCGGCAGGCGCCGATCCACTGGCGGTCGTAGTAGGCATCGCGCGGGTCCAGGCATTTCTCGATGGGCGGCAGGTCGGCGGACCACTTGAGAAACTTGTCGTAGTCCCTCGGCGGCGGCCAGGGCTTGAAATGCTGCGCCAGCGGGACGGGCCAGTTCTCGTGGAAGGGCAGGTACATGTGGTGGATCGGCCGCCCCTCGCCGGGCCCGACGTAGCCGGCCTCCGCGGAGAAGGCCGAGCCGTCGAGAAGCCCCCCGAAGCGCTCGTCCCAGTCCGACCAGTCGAGCGAACCGTCCGCCCGGAGCTACGGCGCCCCGCGCCAGTGGATGGACCCGCTCTGCGAGTACGGCAGGACGTTGAGCGTCATGCGGTGGGCGTGGGCGAGTCGGTAGTACTTCCGCTCCATCTCGATGAAGGCCTTCGGGTCGCTCGTCTTCGCTCCCATCGCCCGCGCGGGCGAATCATAGGTGTTCATGTCGGCGACGATGTGGAACTCATCCGGCAGGGCCGCGTCGGCGACGTCCACGGCGACGGGAATCTCCGCCACCTTCTTCCCGTCCTGCGAAACCGCAAGCGTGCCTTCGTAGGGGACCGGACCGGCGTTCTTAGGCACCCAGACGTCCACGAAGATCGCCTGGTTCGCCTGACCTTGGACGTCGTTGGCGCCCCACGGGATGTCGAACCTCTCGCCTTCCCGCAGCGGCACGAGCACCTCCGCGTGCGGATCCTTCCCCTTGCGTACGTACCAGACGCGGTAGAGGCGAATCTGCGTCAACGGCGCGAAGGTCCGAAGTCGCTCCTTCCTCGCGTCGCGAAGGTCCTTCAACTCGACGCTCACGCCCCCGGCCTTGCCGCCCGGCGGAAGGACCACCGCCTGCAGACCGACCCAGGCGTTGCGAGGCGCGACGGGGACGGGCATACTCGGCCACTGTCCGGCAGCGCCCGCAATCGCGTGAAGCGGTCCCTTCTCCGCCGGGTCAGCTTCCTGCTGCGTCCGCAGCAGGCGCCAAGACCACTCGCCTGTGCCGTATGTCAACAGCCGCGACACGCTCGCGCCTTCTTTCATCTGGGGCTTACCGGGCGCATCCAAGGCCGGCGGCCCGACCGCGCTACCGCCGCCCTCGTGTCTCTGTGGGCCTACGAACGTCTCGGCCTGAATCGCGTACTTCCGCCCCGGCTTGAGGTGGCGGAAGACGACCGGCGTGTCGTGGAACGTCACTGTATGCTGCGCCGACGCCGCGTCTTCCTGGCTGAGCGGCGCCAACGGCGAGACCCGGTTGGCAATCGTGAGCCGGTGTCCGAGCACACCTTCCTGCTTGCGGCCGCTGCTGTCCAACACCATCGTCGGATCGACGGAAATCGCCCCGCCGTCGAAGTCGGACTCGGCGGGGAGGGGCTCGACCTTCACGCCGAGCCGCTGTAGCCCTCCGGCCACGTGCCACGGCTCGGCCTCGACCGTCAGGTACGGCCTCGCGTTCGACTGCTCCCGCGTGAAGATATCGTGGTTCTCTCGCGTCTGGCCTTTCTCCTCGGCCATCACCAGCCCGTGCGACAGCCCGACCGCACACGCCTGTACGAGCCTCGGGTCGATCGGGATCTCCAGCCAGCCGCCCTGGCCCGCCTTCACGTCGCTCGCCCGCCAGAGCATGTGCGGCGAGTTGAACGTGGCCGCCAGCAACGTCCCGCCCGTGTGCGCCTCTTTCCCCTCCGGCGGCTGCGTGGCGCCCATCAGCGGCCAGGTGTGCGTCGGGTACTTCACATGCGTGAAACACGTCGAGCCGGCCTGCGGCTTGTTGACGGCCGTGCCTTCTACCCATGCACACGGAACCGTGCAGAACGCCACGCGCCGCAGGTGCCCGCCGCCGAGCTTCACGTGGAGCGTCGCCTTGGTGACGTGGTGCGCCCGCAGCTTCTGCGCCTCGAAGTCGAACAGGTAGTAATGCTCGTTGCCCTTCACACGGACGTGGGCGTTGCCGCCGGTGTTGAGGGCGACCTCCTTCGGGTGGGCGCAGATGCCGACGTCGCGGGTGACGGGCAGCCTGAGCGTGTCGGCCGAGCATGGGACGGACAGGACCGCCGCCAGAACAAGGGTGGCTTTGCGCACTGGGCACCTCCCGGCTGCTTGGACGGGTGCTTCGGCCGCATGTTCCCCCTTCTGCCCCCGTCCCGCAATCCACAATCCGCGGTGAGAAAAGCCGACCCTCGGATTCGAACCGAGAACCTCAGCTTTACGAAAGCTGTGCTCTACCGTTGAGCTAGGTCGGCGTGTTGGGTCAGGTCGCCGTATTCAGTTGTGCTTCCGCCCCGCTGCTGTGGATGATAGGCGGGGTCACCGGCTGGAGGCAACGGAATTTGGCCCTGCGGGCGTCGCCGGGCGATCGTCGGCGGGCGCCGGCCAGCGGGGCGATTGCACCCACGGCGCCACGTGCTCCAGCACGAAGTCGGCACGCGTGGCGGCGGTGTGGGCGTCGGCGCCGCCGATCAGCTCATCGGTCAGGCGGACTTCGTACAGTTTCGCGTAGGCGGCACACCTTTCCGGGCGCGAGGTGGCCCGTGGGCGGTCGAAGCCGATCGCCCCCGCCGCCGGGCCGTGCATCCCGTCCACGTTCCCCGCCAGCGTCGTGCCGATCACCAGCAGCCCGTCCCGCTCGGAGCGGAAGCTCACCACGCCGTTGCAGCAGTGCGCGAGGGCGTCCTGGAGGTCGTAGCCGCTGGAGATGCTGGCGGACAGGAGGATGAGCCCGTCGATCTTCCGCCCGGGCGGCAGCGCCTCGGCGGCGAAGACGGCGACCCCGCCCCCGCCGCTGTGCCCCACGATGTGAACCGGCCGGCCGGGATACTCGTCCTGGTAGGCCACGATCGCCTCGGCTATCTGCCGGGCGGCGAACCGGTTGCCGATCACGTTCATCTGGTTCAGCAGCGCCCCGGCGACGGGGATCGGGTTGCCCCACCGATGGATGGGCAGGGCGCGGTCGACGCCCGCCTCGAGCAACCCCTTGCGGATGTCGTGGTTGAACGAGCTTTCGCCCTCGATGCCCGGCAGGATGACGACCAGCCCGTTGTCCAGGCGTTCGGGGGTGACGTACTCCGTGTTCTGTCCGCAGCCGGCTGCTGTGAGCGCAGCGGCGGACAGGATGGCGCAGATGAGGTGCCTCAAGGGTCCTCTCCTTCCTCGCTTCAGTGACGGGTTGCCGCCCGTGGCGCCCGGCCCCGCTTTGGGTGTTTATCGGCCATTCGGGGCGGGGCGTTAACGAACTCCCGTCCAGGACGGGCCCGGCGATGACCTCGTATAATCTGAGTGGATCGAACCGCGAGGCGTCTGGCGCGGGCGGCCCGGATTTCTGTTGAGCTAGCATACCGGGCGGGCCGAATATTGAGGGTGAAACAGCGCATGGGCCGCGCGTGACAGGCCCCATCCGCAGCGAGGTCCACCATGCCTGAAGACGACGAGACGCTGGAGCCCGCCGGCGAGGAATACCACGACTTCGTTCTGGCGGTCTTCGCCCGGTCCCCGGAGGACGCGGAGCGCTACGGGGAGTTGCTCAACGACCACGACATTCCGACGATCGTGGGGGCCGAGCAGTTGCCGGCCTCCGACGAGGAGGACGCGCCGGAGGGACACAGCGGCATCACCCGCGGCGTGCCCGTGCTGGTGCCCGACGCCCTGCTGGACGAGGCGAGCGAGATCATCGCGGACCGGGAGAACCTGGCGGCGTTCGGCCTGGGACAGGAAGACGAAGAGGAGGAAGAGGACGAGGACGACGAGGCCTTCGGACTCACCGAGCCCGCCGAGGGCGACCTGAAGCACGCCTTCGATGAGGAGGACGAGGAGGAGGAGGAGGAGGGCCTCTACGGGTTCGACGACGAGGAAGACCTCGAGGACGAGGATGACGAGCCGTAGCGGGGCTCGTGCCCTGCCGCGTGTCGTCCGATATACTGAGTGTGTGCCCGCGGGTGCCGCGTCGGCGTCTCGGGGCACGGATGCCTGCCGAGGGAGAAGAGCCCATGACGGACCCGTCCGAGCAGCAGCCCGCCGCGAAGGAGCGCCGCAGACGCGGTCGCCGCGACGTGGTCGACCGGCGCACCGGCCTGGACCGCCGCCGCGGGCCCGGCCGACGACGCAGCGACGATCGCCGCGCCGCCGAGGAAGGCGAGATGACCAATGAGCAGTTCGCGTTCCTCATGGCCATCAACGAGTACAAGCGCGTGAACAAGCGACCCTTCCCCACGTGGACCGAGGTGCTCGACGTGATGAAGGCCCTGGGATACCGCAAGGTTGCCGAGCCGAGCGACATCAGGTAAAATGGTGCGCCTCGGCGTGGGCGCCCGATGATCAGCACGCTATATCTCGGCCTGTCGGTTCAGATCGCCACCGTCGTGGCGCCCGTGGCCGTGTATTTCCTCATCCTCGGCATCCTCAACAGCCGGCGGCATCCGCAGCTTCTGTCAGGGCGGCAGGACTTCGCCCTGCTGATCGCGGCGCTGAGCCCGCTGTTCGTCCTGCCCGTGCTGGAGTACGTGGGCACCTCCGTGCTCACCGTGCTGGCCGCCGTGGCCGGACTGGTCGGGCTGATCCTGCTGCTGGCCCCCCGCGGCCACGCCTGGGTGATCTACAACCTGTCGCAGTCGGAGGCGCGGGCGGCCGTGACGCAGGCCCTCCGCCGCACGCACGCCGCCTTCCGCGAGGCGCCCGCGGGCTTTGCCCTCGGCGACGGCAAGGGGCGGGTCGAGATCGGCGGCTTCCCCCTGCTGCGCAATGCCTGGGTGAGACTCCGCGGGGCCGAGGCCAGCCTCGCCGGACGGTTCGGCGCCGACCTGTCCGCCGTCCTCGCCGAAACCCGCGCCGAGCACAACGCCACCGGCGTGTCGCTGCTGCTCGTCGCCACGGCCATGCTCATCGCCCCGCTGACGCTGGTGGCGCAGGACGTTCCGGAGATCGTCCGGCTGGTGACGGACCTGTTCTAGCAGGTTGACCCCTGCGGCCGCGGCGGGTAAGGTATGGGGTTCCCGGCAAGCCCGGGCTTCCAAGGGCCGTAACCATGAAGAAGGGCATTCATCCCGACTACCACGAGGTCACCGTGACGTGCGCCTGCGGGAACACGTTCAAGACGTGTTCGACCACGGGTAACATCCAGGTGGACATCTGTTCCGCCTGCCACCCGTTCTACACGGGCCGCCAGAAGTACGTCGACACCGCCGGACGCGTGGAGAAGTTCCAGCGGAAGTTCGGCGGCGATTACTTCAAGAAGCCCGCCGGCAAGAAGAAGTAGCTGCCCCGGCCGCCCGAAACGCCGATGCTCCCCTCTGCGGGGAAGGTCGGCGTTTTCGTATGCCGTTTCGGCCCCCGGACACCCACCATGGCGCCATGAAGACTTCGTCGCAGGACACGCTGATCGACAAGCTCGACGAGCTCGACCGCCGGTTCGCCGCGGTCGGCGAGCGGATGAACGACCCCGCCGTCGCCTCGGACGCCAGCCGCGTCGTGGAGCTCGCCAAGGAGCGTGCGCGCCTCGCGCGGATCGTGGAGCCCTACCGGCGCTACCGCAAGCTCGCCGACGACCGGGACGAGGCGCAGGCGATCCTCGACGCCCCCGACACCGACGAGGACATGAAGGCGCTGGCGGCCTCGGAGGTCGACGACCTGTCGCGGCGCGCCGAGGAGGCTTTCGAGCAGGTCAGGGGCCTGCTGGTGATGAGCGGCGAGGAGGCGATCGACTCGGTGATGCTGGAGGTGCGGGCCGGCACCGGCGGGGACGAGGCGGCCCTGTTCGCGGCGGACCTGCTGGACATGTACCGCCGTTACGCGGAGTCGCGCCGGTGGACGTTCGAGGTGATGTCCGCCAGCCCCACGGGGCTCGGCGGGTTCCGCGAGGTCGTCGTGAACGTCCGCGGCGAGGGCGTTTGGAGCCGCCTTGGCTACGAGGGCGGCGGGCACCGCGTCCAGCGCGTCCCCAAGACGGAATCGCAGGGGCGCATCCACACCTCCGCCGCGACCGTCGCCGTGCTGCCCGAGCCCAGGGACATCGCCGTCGAGATCGACTGGGACAAGGACGTGGAAGAGCACACCTCGCGTGCGAGCGGCCCGGGCGGGCAGAACGTCAACAAGGTGGAGTCGGCCGTCAAGCTCGAGCACCTGCCCACGGGCATCACCGTCTCGATGCGCGACGAGAAGAGCCAGCACAAGAACCGGGCGAAGGCGCGGCGGATCCTGGCGGCGAGGGTCTGCGAGCACCACCGCAGCCGGCAGCTCGCGGCGGAGGCAGCGGCGCGGCGGACGATGATCGGCTCCGGCGACCGCTCGCAGCGGGTGCGGACCTACAACTTTCCGCAGAACCGCTGCACGGACCACCGCCTGAAGGGCGAGGGGCACGAGGGGGCGAACTTCAACCTCGACCGGATCCTCGCCGGCAACCTGGACGGCCTGCTGGACGCCCTGATCGCGCGTGACAAGGCGGAGCGGCTGGCGAATCTGTAACAGCCGCCGGGCTGCCCCGGCCGGGGAACCGGCACGCCGCTACGACTGCGGCGGCTGCTCTTCCTGCGGGGGCTGCGCGGGCGGGGCCTGCTGGAGCCCGGAGCCCTGCTGCGGGGGCGCCCACTGCTGCTGCGGCGGGGCCTGCGGCGGGGCGTAGTAGCGCTGGGGCACGGGCTCGCGCGGGGCGGACTGCCACAGCCTCATGCTGACCATCACCCAGCCCGTGACAATGCCCCCCCAACCGGGGATGCACAGGATGAGCCCGATGACGATGGTCGTCAGGGTCGGGATCATCGTCATGACCGTCGCGAGGACCAGAGCACCGCAGCCGATCAGAATGAGGAGGTGCGCCACCCGATAGATCCGCCTCAGGAACGATATGAGCGAAAGAACGCCGATGGCCGCTATGGCCAGGATCGAGATGATCCCTACGATGATAGCGAGCGCTTCC
>CAZMDT010000152.1:0-7307 GCA_964564965.1 uncultured Planctomycetaceae bacterium
CAGGTCCACATCGGCTGCATGGCTTACGCCAGCGGCAGCGACCGCTGGCTGCCGATCTTCTACCGGTTCGACTCGCACCCCAACCGCATCAGCAACCCCCACTGGGGCGACCTGATCTACTATACCGCCGGGGGGGAAAGCCGCTGGGAGAACCTCGGACGCCTCTGGGACGGCGGCTACCTCGGCAGCGAGCGCGTCCTCTACTGCCCCAGCCAGAAGGAGGAATGGTTCACGCTGGCGCACTACCAGCCCTGGCCGACGATCCGCAGCGCCGACTGGGGCGAGTACATCCACTCCAGCTTCAGCTTCAACCTGCGCATCCGCGACCCCTTCGGGCACCCCGGCCACCACGACGAAGGCTCCACCCGCCGGTTCGAGAAGCTCCAGCAGCTCCCGCCCGACGAGCCGTTCATCTGCGACACCATCTTCGACGACAGCGCCATCGCCCACCTGCCGGACGGCTTCAACACGGCCTACGGCGACGGCAGCGTGTTCTACGTCACCGATTCGACCATCCCCAACGACATCGTCGACGGGTACATCTTCAAGCCCGAGATTCCCGAGCTGGTCTTCGGCAAGCTGAGGCGCTAGCCCCCGCCGCCGGGCCCCAAGCCAACCGCCCAACTGACGGACCAACCGACCGACTGACCGATCAACCAGCCTCGCCCCCCAGCCCCACGCGCTCGTACTGCTCCGCCGGGGCGTCGGTGGCCTTCATCAGCCGCACCATGTGGTCGATCATCCGCCGCTCGACGGCCGCGTCCTCCAGCGCCGTGAGCTGCCCGGGGTCCTCCCGCGTGTCGAACAGCCAGTGGCGCCGCATGCGCGGGTCGGGCCGGCCCCAGCCTCCGCGGCCGGGAATCTTCATCACCGGGCAGCCCTTGGTGAACGCGAAGGGCCCCGCCATCGTCGCCCCGCGCATCTCCTCCACGCTGAAGGTCCGGCGCATGTGCGTGGGCATGTGGGTGTACTCGCAGAGCGGCCCGTTGTCGGGCGTCACCGCCGCGCGGAAGTACGTGTGGCGCCCGTCCGTGACGTTGATCTGACCCCCGAAGATGCCGTACAGCACCGCCTCATGCACCGGCGTGTCGTCGGCGACGGTGGGCCGCAGGGGCCGGCCCTGCATGTCGGGCGTGGGCTCGAGGCCGAAGTACTCCAGCAGCGTCGGCGCGAGGTCGATGGTGGCCACCAGGCTGTGGCGGCGCTGCCCCGCCTGACGGCACCGCGGGTCCCACACGAACAGCGGCACGCGGGCCTTCTCGTCGAACCACGGGCACCAGCACTTCGCCCACGAGTCGTGCTCCCCGAGCAGGAAGCCGTGGTCGGTGTTCACGATCAGCATCGTGTCTTTCCACAGGTCCAGCTCGTCCATCAGGTCGAGCACCTTGCCGAGATACGCGTCGCACATGCTCACCAGCGCCGCGTACTCGTATCGGCAGTGCTCCACCTCGTCGCGGGCCTCCTCCACGTAGCGGTAGCTCGGCCAGTCGAAGTGCGGGCCCTTGTAGTCGTGCGGGTAGAGCTTCTTCCACTCCGGCTGCGAGAAGAACGGCTCGTGCGGGTCGAACGTCTCGATGTGCAGCAGCCAGTTGTCGGCGTCGTGGTTGCGGCGGATGAACTCCAGCCCGCCGGCGAAGGTCTTCGCCTGCGGCATGCACTGCTCGCTGTTCATGTGGGCGCGGTTGACCCAGTCCTGGCGCCACTTGTCGTTGCCGACGCGCTCCTTCGGCAGCGCCGGGGGCCATTCCGGGTCGCGCACCTGGCCGATCCACGGGTCGCCCTCCTGCCCGCGGCTGATCTCCCACGTGCCGTAGCGCGTGTGGTAGTTGCAGCCGCCTTCCTCCCAGTAGTGGTAGTGGTCGCTGACGAGGTGCGTGTGAACGCCGTTGTGCTTGAGGATTTCGGGCATGGAGTCGTCGAACGGCTCGATGGGGCCCCAGGAGCGGTGCAGGAAGTTGTACCGCCCCGTGTGAATCTCGCGCCGGGCGGGCATGCACGGCATCGAGCCGACGTAGCACGACTCGAACGTCACGGCCTTGTCGGCGAGGCGCTTGAAGTTCGGCGTGTGCGTCCAGTCGCACCCGTAGGCCGATAGGAAGTGCCGGTTCAGCGAGTCGAACATCACCATGATGGCTTTCATGCGTCTGGTCCTTCTGCGATTGGCCTGGGCCCGGCGACCGAGGCAGGCCCCGGCGGCGCGCCGTCGCGGGCGAAAGACGTATCCCTTACCGCCCCCCGGCCGCGAATGCAACCGCCGGGCCGGAGGTCGAAGGGCGGCCCCGCCCGCGGCAGCAGCAGACGGACCCTGCGCTCTTTCCCGCGTCCCGTTTTGCGCCCGCGGCGGGGGCACGCCGGCCGGGAGGTCCGCTGGAAAGATGAGAAAAACTCTCGTTTCCCCAATCCCCTTGGCCGAGCGGCGTTGGCTCTACGTCCTCGGGGTTTCCGTGTCGTGATCGACCGCGGCTGCGCGCGGAAAGCCGGTCGGCCGGGGTAAAGGGGGGGGTGAACACCGAACATCCGCAATCGAACCCCCAACGCCGGACACGGGGTCGCGGCGGGACGGGGAAGGTCGAACGATGGAGTGCAGAGGCAGCAGTTCGAAGGCCGGAGGTCGAACCTCGAAGGTCGGAGGCCGGCGATCCGCCGGACGCGGGTCGAAGCCGCCCCGAAAGCGGGAACCAACTGACCGACTGACCGACCGACCAATTGACCAACTGACCGACCGACCAACTGACCTGGTAGGCCACCCGTCGGCGGTGTCCGTCGGGCAGGCCGATGCCACAGAAGGCGGCTTTTGTTACTATTGCATATTGACAAATGAGAAGACGCGCGTTCCGTGCGAGGCGGAATTGATAAGCGTTTTCTTGGCAAGGGCTTGTGGCAAGACCCACGCGCAAGAATGCGCAAGAACGCGCAAGAATGCGCAAGAACAGGGAAGAACGCGCAAGAACCGGGCAGAATGCGCAAGAATGCGCAAGAACGCGCAAGAAAACGGCAGGGCGGAGGGCCGGGGTCTGAGGACTGAGGGAACGGATACCGTGAGGCCGGAGCCCGGAAGGGAGCTGAACACCGAACCCCGGCGTGCCGTGACGCCGCCGCGGCATGTCGGGATGCCGTGTGACCGGCCGATCCGCCCGCGGCCGACGTGCGGCGGACCCCAGGCGGGCCTAACGGCGGCGGCGCTTGAGGCGGCGGGCGATCTCGGCGACCTGGGCGTCCGCGGCCCGGACCTCCTCGGCGGCGGCGGGCCTGCGTCCCCAGCGGACGCGGTAGTACAGGTCGACCAGCCGCCCCAGGGCGTCGGCGGGGAGGTGCAGCGTTTCGGTGGCGTGGCGGACGAACTCCCGCGGCGTCTGGTCCGGGCGGCGGTTGGCGCCCCGCCGCTCCAGCAGCGACACGAGCCGGACGAAGAACCGCAGCTGCCACCAGGGGACGGCGTGGCCTTCGCGGACGGCTCGGCGGAAGCGGACCTTCCGCCGGACGGCCCGCAGCGCCAGGGCGACCAGCACCCCCGTGCCCAGCAGCGACACGGCCAGCGACAGGTAGGCCACCGCGACATCCACCTGCCCGTGGACGAGCATGTTGACGAAGGCGTCGCGGACGGCGCGTGCGGCGCGGGCGAAGGCCCCCGAGACCGCCTGCCACGCGCCGCGGAACCAGCGGCCCAGGTTCCGCCGCGCGACCTCGTCGTAGCCGACGACGCGGTGCTTCCAGAAGAACTGGACGCGCTGCCAGAAGTCGCGGAGGGGCGCCCACCACGGCGGGGAGGGCTGCCCCCGCCCGGCGGGCGTGGCATCGACGATGACCCAGTGCGACGAGGGCGTGTAGACCTCCGTCCAGGCGTGGGCGTCACGTCCGCGGGCGACGTACTGCCGGCCGCCGGCTTCGGGCGAGTCCACGCGGAAGCCCGTCGCCACCCGGGCGTGCACGCCGAGGGAGCGGCACATGACGGCCAGGGCCGAGGCGAACAGCGTGCAGTGGCCCTTCCGGGCGGTCAGCAGGAAGTGCTCCAGCGCGTCGGTGCCGCTCGGCGGGCGTGGGACGTCGAGCGTGTAGTCGTACTCGCTTCGGAGGCGGCGGGCCAGCTCGTTGGCGATGTCACGGGCGAGGTCGTCGCGGCGCGCCTCCAGCTCGGCGAGCCAGCGGCCGGCGCGGTCCAGCAGTTCGGTCGTCGACGGGGCCATGCAGACGTGCTGGAGGCGGGCGATCCGCCCGTCGAGCCGGTCGCGCTCGCCGCCGGTCGCGAGCGCCGCGCGCCGGGCGTGCAGCGCCCTGAGCCACCTCTCCGCCTGCGTGCGGGGGGCGAGCGGCTCGTAGAGCGTCTCGAGAAACCTGGGCGGGCGGCAGATGTCGCTCAGGCGGACGATGGGCTCGAGGAGGCGTTCTCGCTCGTCCTTCAGGCGGCCGCACCAGGCCCTGGCCAGGTCGGCCACGGCGCGGGGGACCTCGACGTGCTCGGCGGGGTCGCCCAGGGGGGCGCCGCCGGTGGAGCGGAGGTAGCTGAGCTGCTCGGCGGTGAGGGGGTGCCGCCACGACCAGACGGTGTAGCGGACGGTGCCGGTCGGGGGGGGGTGGACCATGAGGCTGATGGTCAGGTCGACGTTCCACTGGGGCGAGCCGTACGGCGACGCGCAGCGCACCGGCGGGTACGCCGCGAACAGGGCCGGCAGAAGGGCCGGCTCCATCGCCACGTCCTGCACGACGCTGTCGGGCGGCAGCTCGCGGGGCAGGGGCGTCCCGCCGACGCCGTGCGAGGCCGACCAGACGGACTGCGCGTAGCGGTCGTACGTTCGGCAGCGGAAGTACTGAAGCGCCGGCGGCGCGAGGGACTCATCCTGCGAGCGCACGGTGACGGTCATCATGATGGCGTTGGACTGGTAGATGCGCCCGGCGTCGCTGAGGCTGAGGCTGTTGCGGAAGGCGGAGGCGCCGACGGCGTCGACCTCCGGCATCGGCTCCAGGCCGCCCCAGACCACGCGCGGCGTCACGAGGAACATCAGCGCGCCGGTGGCGAAGATGGCCACGAGGATGACGCCCAGGCGCCCGCGGATGGCACGCCCGGGCCAGTCGCGGATGACGTTCCACGCCACCAGGCGCGGATTGACGGGCGCCGTCTCCGTCGCCAGGCGCGTGGCGCCCGCGGCGTCGAGGCCCCGCTTCAGCGTGAAGACCATCGCGGTGTGGCAGGCGAGCACGATCTGCACGACGACGGCCGCCGCGTACCAGATGCTCGTGGAGATCATCGCCCCGGCCACCATCAGCAGCACGCTCAGCGCCAGCAGTTGCACGTAGTCGCGGTTGCGCTTCCGCTCGAAGAGCTTGCAGAGCTGGATGAGGATGAGGTAATGCCCGAGCTTGACGATGAGCGGATCGGCGGTGCGGACGAGCTCGAGCAGCATGATGGCCGTGGCGGCGAGCACGCCGACGTTGACGAAGACGCGCTGGATGTAGACTTCCTGGTTGCGCCGGACGGCGAGGAGGTTGACGCCGACGCCGAGCGTGCCGGCGAAGATGTAGAACCAGCTTCCCGCCGCGAGGCTGAAGCCCACCACGCCCGCCCAGACCGCCAGCAGCAGCGGGATTTCCAGGCGCCGCCGCTCGGACAGGACGATCTCGGACTGGTCGAAGCTCCGGATGGGCATCAGCGCCCCTCCGCCCGGCAGAGCGGGTCGTCGGCGAAGTACGCCTCGATCGATTCCTCGGGCACGACGCGCAGGTGGCGGCTGGCGGCGCGGACGCCGACGACGGCCTCCGGCCGCAGACGCGACCCGTCGAGTGCGATCATCACCACCTGTGCCTGGCGCAACTGCCCTCGCTTCAGCGAGGCGAGGGTCTGCTCGACCCCGTGGGCGAAGTTGGCGTCGACCTCGGCGAGGGCGTCGAGCAGGTCGTTTCGCCGGCCGCGACCGGCGGCGGGCGTGAACGCCCGCGGGCCGTCCGACCGCGCCAACGCCAACCCCACCTGGTATCCGCGCGAGAAGGCGTGGTCGATCAGCGTGGCGGCGAAGCGGACCATGCGTTCGCGGCGGTACCAGGCGACCTCGGAGGCATCGGCGAGCTGCGTGTCGAGAACGACCCAGAGAATCTCGGGCAGCGGGCGGGCCATCTCGCGGACGACCGGCACGCCGAGGCCCGCCGACCGGCGCCAGTGGATCCACCGCGGGTTGTCGCCGTCGCGGTACTCCCGCAGGCCGAAGAACTCGTCCTGCCCGCCGGTGACGCGGCTGGGGGCGGAGGAGGAGCTTTCCACCGCCCCGTGGTGCAGCAGGCGCCGCTTCAGCCGGCCCCGCGCCGGCCAGACCACCAGCGCCGTGCGCCCCTCGAACACCCGGTATCCCTCGATCAGCCCGAACGGAAACGTCGTCGTCAGGCGGATGCCGTGCAGGTCGAACCGCCCGCGCCGCCGCGCGGCGAACCGCGCGCCCGCGCGGAACCGCCCCAGCGCCGGCAGGTGGGCACAGTATCCGCTCGCCCGTTCCACGCCCTCCGGGGCGATCTGCTCCAGCCCGAGCCCCAGGCACGGCGTCCGCCGGCGGGCGTTCCGCAGGAAGAAGCCGATGTGCACGGTCTGGTTCTGCCAGACGCGCGAGGGCGACTCGTGGCGGACCCTGACGCCCGACAGCATCCGCCGCGCGATGATGGCCGAGATGTGCATGGCGCCCATCATGCCGCCGAAGAGGACGAACATGAGGGGGCGCTGGCTTTTGACGGCGGCGAGCCCGACGAGGACGGCGACGGCAAGGAACAGCCAGCCCGCGCGGGTGACGCGGAAGCGGACGCCCGGGGCGGGGTGGCGGCGCCGGGCGGCGGCGCGGCGCGAGGCGCCGGCGGCCGGGGACGAGCGGCGCGCGGCGACGGCGGATTGGGCCGCGGAGGTCATTGCGGCACGGGGATGGTCTCGAGGATCTGGCGGAAGATGGCCTCGGCGTCGCTGGCGGCGCCGTCGTGGACGAAGGCCCGGGTGAGCAGGCGATGAGCGCAGGCGGCCACAGCGAGGTCCTTGGCGTCGTCGGGGACGACGTAGTCGCGTCCGGCGAGCACGGCGGCGGCACGCCCCGCCTGCACCATCGCCAGCGAGCCGCGCGGCGACAGCCCCACCGTCAGCTCGTCGCTGCGGCGGGTCGCCTCGGCAATGGCCAGCACGTAGTCCATGATCGGCTCGTCCACCCGCACCGACAGGACCTGCTCCTGCAGCACCACCAGCTCCTCGCCGCTCATCACCGGCGCCAGCTTCGCCAGGCGCGTCCGCGCCGGCTGCGTCCGCAGAATCTCCCGCTCCACCTCCTTCTGCGGGTAACCGATCCGCA
>CAZMDT010000153.1:0-7247 GCA_964564965.1 uncultured Planctomycetaceae bacterium
ACAATCATAAAGCAACGCCCGCCGCGTGGCACGGGGTTTTCGCCGCCGGGCGGGTGCGGTCGGAATAGGGTGGCGCCAAGGGGGTTTTGCCATTATTCTCTGATCCGTGGACCGGAACTCGTTGGACATGGCGAAGGAGTGCCGACATGGATCGAGAGAAGCTGGATCAGAGGCTGCGTGGAATTCTGGATCGCGTTCGTCAGCAGATCGTGGACGAGGCATCGCCGTCCCTGCAGGACTTGGGCTCGATGGAGGATGTGATCTGCGAGCAGTTGAATCGCTCGAAGGCCGAGGCGTTGCAGGCGTGGTGCGACGAAGCCAAGGACGATTCGGGTTCCCCCCGGTGTCCGCATTGTGGCGGAGCGGTGCGTCACAAGGGCCGCCGTAGCAAGACGGTGATTGCCGAGGGCGGGCCGGTAAGGTTGTCCCGGACGCGGTGGTGGTGCGACGCCTGCAAGGCGTCTTTTTCCCCCTCTGGACAACGCCGCGACGGTGGCGGGTCATCCGGTGACCCCGCGGGTGGGCAAGCTGGCGGTGGAGGAAGCGGCTGAGCGTCCGTACCAACGGGCGGTGGATCATCTGGCTGCCGCGCATGGGGTCGCCCTGGGCAAGGAGCTGTTGGAGAACGTGGTGAAGACGGTGGGCCGCTGGTGGCTGGAGGAAGATAAGCGTGAGGTGGATTCGGCCCGCGAGCATCGAACGGCTCCGGCGCGGGAGTTTCAGGCGGATCGGTGCCTGGTGTTCGCCGACGGGGTGATGGCGCATGCCGACGGCAGTTGGCGTGAGGTTCGCGTGGGGACGGTACGCGCCGAAGGCCGCGAGGGCCGGATCGGCAAGAGCAGCATTGCGCGGCTGTGCGAGGCGGAGAGGTTCGCTGACGATCTGTGGCGCAACGCCTGTCGGATGGGGTATCGCGGGGCGACGCTGACGGCCTTCATCGCCGACGGCAGCCACTGGCTGTGGGCCCTGGCGGATCGGCACTTCGCGCGTGCGGTGAAGATCGTGGACTTCTGGCATGTGTGCGAGCACGTCGGCAAGTGCGCCAACGCGTTCTTTGGTGAAGGGACGGAGGCATCGCGGCAGTGGTCCCTGGAGCTCCGCGGGACGCTTCGGGCGGGGCGGGTGGAGGATGCGTTGGCACAGGTGGAGCGGCTGCATCCGCGTTCGTCAAAGTCGCTTCGCGATGAGAAGCATGAGCTGGTGACGTACCTGCGGAACAACCGGCAGCGGATGGACTATCCGGCGTATGAGGCGATGGGGCTGCCGATCGGAAGCGGCGAGGTGGAGGCCCAATGCAAGGCCTTGGTGCAACAGCGATGCAAACAGTCGGGGATGCGTTGGTACCGCGGCGGGCTCGAGGCCCTGCTGCGCGTACGCTGTGCCGTGCGGGATGGGCGCTACGAACGAGACTTCGGCCGCTGGCGAGGCAACCTGGCCGCCTGGAACCTCGCCAGGAAGAGAATCCACAGGCAGGCCGCGTGAAATCCGCCACCCTCACCCGACCGCACCCACCCGCGCCCGCGGCGCCGTTTGACCTTGAACGTCCCGCGCGCCCGCGGTAACCTCGCGGGGAAGCGCCACCTCGTCCGCCCGCGCCCGCGCGGCAGACCCGCAAATGGAAGCCCGACATGGCGGACGTCATCCTCGACAACGTCAGCAAGGTCTTCGACGGCAAGGTCGTGGCGGTGGCCGACATGAACCTGCACGTGGGGGACCGCGAGTTCGTCGTGCTGGTGGGCCCGAGCGGGTGCGGCAAGAGCACCACGCTCCGCATGATCGCCGGGCTCGAGGACGCCACCAGCGGCACGATCCGCATCGGCCAGCGCGTCGTGAACCACGTGGCCCCGAAGGACCGCGACATCGCGATGGTCTTCCAGAACTACGCGCTCTACCCGCACCTGACGGTCTACAAGAACATGGCGTTCGGTCTGAAGCTGCGGGGCGTTCCGAAAGGCGAGACCGACCGGCTCGTGCGCGAGGCGGCCGCGGTGCTCGGCATCGAGATGCTGCTCGACCGCAAGCCGCGGGCGCTGTCGGGCGGGCAGCGCCAGCGGGTCGCCGTGGGGCGGGCGATCGTCCGTCAGCCGGCGGCGTTCCTGTTCGACGAGCCGCTGTCGAACCTCGACGCCAAGCTCCGCGTGGAGATGCGCGCGGAGCTGAAGCGCCTCCACCGGCGCCTCCAGACCACCACCGTCTACGTCACCCACGACCAGGAAGAGGCCATGACCCTCGGCGAGCGGATCGTCGTCATGCGGGACGGCGTCGTCGAGCAGGTGGGACCGCCGCTCGACGTGTACAACCGCCCGGCCAGCCGATTCGTCGCCGGCTTCGTCGGCACGCCCCCGATGAACTTCCTCGAGGGCGAACTCCTCGCCGAGGCCGCCCGAATGGTCTTCGAGGAGGGCACGTTCCGCCTGCGCCTGCCCGCCGCCATGGGCGCCGCCCTGGCCGGATGCCGGGGCCGGCCCGTCGTCCTGGGCGTCCGCCCCGAGGCGATGGGCATCGCCCCCGTCGGCCGGTTCGCCGGTGAGGCGAACGCCATCCCCGTGCAGATCGGCGTCGTCGAGCCCCTCGGCGAAAAGATGGACCTCTACGTGGCCACGCCGCGCCATCCGCACGTGGTGGCTCGCGTGGATGCGCGGACGGACCTGGCGGCGGGCCAGCGGACGGAGCTGTACGTGGACATGAGCAAGGTGCACGTTTTCGAGCCGGGCGGGGCGGGCGCGAACCTGAGCCGCCCGGCGGGCGAGGCCGCCACGTGACGCGCGGGCGGGCCCCGGGGGGCGGACAGGCGACATGAGGCGATCCAGGCTGCCAGAACCGGCGGTGTTCGGCTTCCTGCTGCCGAACTTCCTGGGCTTCGTGGCGTTCACGTTCTTCCCGATCCTGCTGTGCTTCTACATGGCGTTCACGAACTGGTCGCTGAAGCCGGCGGTGCCGCTGACGTGGGTGGGGCTGCGCAACTTCGGCGACCTGCTCGGCGTGCGGGCGCTGACGGCGCGCGAAGGGCCGCTGTGGCTGTACGTGGCCTCGGCGGCCGCGATGGTGGCGGGGCTGGTCGGCAGCCTGTGGGCCAACGTGGCGAACTGGCGCGGCGCGAGGCTCGGCGGGGCCATCCTCGCCGCCACCGGACTGGCCGCGCTGACGCTCGCCATCGCCGTTGGCGGTCCCCAAGGCACGGGCATCGCCGCCGCGGTCGTGCTGATTTGCGGCCTCGCGGCGATGCGCCGCGAGGAGGGCACCTGGCGCCCCGGGCTGGGCGCGGTGATGGGCCTGCTCGTGGCGGCGGGGGCCCTCGGGCTGTGGCGGCTCCACGCCGACATGTGGACGCTCTACGAGGCGCGGGACTTCCGCTTCTGGAACTACTTCTACAACACGCTGTACCTGATGCTGGGCATTCCGCTGTCGATTGCGGGGTCGTTGGGGCTGGCCCTTCTGCTGAACGAGCGGCTGCCGACGGGCGGGCGGGGGCGGCGGACCGCGGCGGCGCTGCTGTGCGCCGGGTGCGGGGCGCTGACGATGCTGGTGCTCTGGTGGGCCAACCCGCTGGGCATCGAGGGGGCGTGGCGCCGCGACGCGGGGCTTCTGGGCGGCGTGCTGTGGGGAATGCTGGCGCTGGGGATTGCCTTCAACGTGGTGGCGTTCCGCACGCTGTACTACCTGCCGACCTTCACCGCGGGCGTGGCGCTGATGATCCTGTGGAAGGCCCTGTACAACCCCGAGACCGGCCCGATCAACGTGTCGCTCGCCGCGGTGTTCGAGTGGCTCGGCATTGAGCGCAAGCCGCCGCAGTGGCTCGGCAGCGTCGCCTGGGCGAAGCCCGCCCTGATCCTGATGGGCGTGTGGACCGCCATCGGCGGCACGAACATGCTGCTGTATCTCGCCGGGCTGTCGAACATCCCGCGCGACCTGCTCGACGCCGCCGCCGTCGACGGCGCGGGACGCTGGGCGCGGTTCCGCCACGTCATCTGGCCGCAGCTCGCGCCCACGACGTTCTTCATCTCCGTCATGTCGATCATCGGCGGGCTCCAGGCGGGCTTCCAGCAGGCCCGCGTGATGACGCAGGGCGGCCCGGCCGGCTCCACCACCACCCTGAGCTACTACATCTACCTGCGCCTCTTCGAGGACCTGAACCTCGGCTACGCCGCCGCCATCTCGTGGGTGCTGTTCGCCATCATCTTCGTGGCCACCCTCATCAACTGGAAGTTCGGCAAGGGCCTGGAGGTGGAGCTGTGAACGGGCGCTTCACCCCAGGCCGGGTGGTGCGGTTTGCCGCGATCTGCCTGCTCGGGCTGCTGATCGCCACGCCCTTCGTCTGGATGGTCAGCGCGTCCTTCAAGAGCCGGCAGGAGGTCGACAGCGCCGAGGTCAACATCGTTCCCAGGGACCCCACCTGGCACAACTACCCCGTCGTGCTCGACCTCGAGCCCGCCGAAAAGGGCCGGCAGACGCTCACGTGCAGCGTCCCGGAGGGCAAGGCCGTCCTCCGGTTCACCGAGGGCCGCCTGACCAACGTGACGGTCACGCCGAACGAGCGCACCGAAACGGCCGGGGCGCTCGAGCCGCTCCCCCGGCGGCTGCACGAGGGGATGGCGCTCGCGGAAGCCGAGGCCGTCGTGAGGTCGCTGGGGGGCGTCGAGGCGCCCCGGAAGGAGTCCACGCCGCCCCGCTATCTCGACCTGCGGTTCGGGCGGTGGTACTTCAACAGCATCTTCATCGCCGTGACGGTCACGGTGCTCCAGGTGCTCACCAGCGCCATGGCCGCCTACGCCTTCAGCCGGATGCGATGGCGCGGGCGCGACACCGTGTTCCTGCTCTACCTCGCCACGATGATGATCCCCGGCCTGCTGACCATGATCCCCAACTTCCAGATCATGGTGACGCTGGGGCTGCTGAACACGTACCACGGGCTGATCATTCCGGCGGCGTTCAGCGCGTTCGGGACGTTCCTGCTGAGGCAGTTCATGCTGTCGATCCCCCCGTCGCTGGACGAGGCGGCCCGCATCGACGGGGCGGGGCACTGGCAGATCTTCTGGCACGTCGTGATGCCGCTGACGAGGCCCGGGCTGATCGCCCTCGGCATCATCACGTTCCTCGGGGCGTACCGGTCGTTCTTCTGGCCGCTGATCATGCTCCACGACGCGCAGTACTTCCCGATGTCGGTGGGGCTGCTGACGCTGGACTCGAGCTACGGCAAGCAGACGGAGCTGATCATGGCCGCCACGGTCATGAACATCGTGCCGCTGGTGGTCATCTTCGTGGTGTTCCAGAAGTTCCTGGTCAAGGGCCTCCAGCTCGGCAGCGTGAAGGGATAGCGGCGATGAGAGCGGTCTTCGTCTGCCTGCTGGCCGCGTCGGCGGCGATGTACGTCGTGGCGGAAGCCACCGTGGAGCGCCCGCGGGACGAGGGCGTCGTCCTCCTCCGCTGGGCCACGGACAAGAACCCCGCCCGCGACGTCCAGACGGCGGAGTTCTCGACGCGCAACCCCGGCATCCGGGTGACGGTCGACTCCGGCGACCGGGCCAAGATCATCGTCCAATGCGCCACGGGCGTCGGGCCGGACCTCATCGACGTCTGGGACATCTCGAACATGATGATGTTCCACGAGGGCGGCATCCTGCTCGACCTCACCGAGCACGCCAAGCGGATGGGCTTCGACCCGTCCAAAACCTACCCCGGCATCCGCGAATGCCTGATGGTCGACGGACGCCAGTACCGCTTCCCGTGCAACGTGTGGGCGAACTGCGTGGTCTACAACCGCCGGATCTTCAGCGATCTCGGCGTTGCCGAACCGACGGACGGGTGGACGTACGACGACTTCATCCGCCTCGCCGGGGAAATCCGCGCACGCGGCCAGGGCAGGCTCCTGGCCGTGGCGAACTGGAACAAGGCCTGGCTGGTCCTGGACATGCTGATCGGTGCCGGCGGGCGCCTGTACCGCCTCGGCCGCGGGCCCGACGGCCGGCCGCAGGAGCACGGGCTGGCCTCGGCGCTGGATTCCGACGAGGCCGTCGCCGTCATGCAGCGCTACTACGACATGATGCACACGGACAGGATTCTCCCGACGCCGGCGGAGGCGTCGGCGTTGACCAGCGCGGGCGGCTGGGGCAGCGGCGCGCTGACGTGGTTCTCCACCGGCAAGGCGGCCATGATCTCCATCGGGCGGTGGTACACCGTTCACGTGCCGCGGTACCCGAACCTGAGGGGCAACGTGTGCGCGGTCCGGCTGCCGCGCTGGGGCGACCGGCCGAGCCAGGGCATGTGCGACTGCCGCGCCGCCGCCATCAACGCCAACAGCCAGCACGTCGATGAGGCCCTCAAGTTCCTGCAATACCTCGCCAGCGAGGCGTACGGGCGGATCATCGTCTCCGACGGCGACGCGCTGCCGCCGAACCCCGCCCTCGCCACCAGCGGCAGGGACCTGGCGAACGACGCGGTGCCCGACCCCGCCTTCCATCAGCCGTTCGTCGACGCCGTCAAGCACGCACGCCCGCTGGACGTCAGCCTGTTCATCGACGCGGGGCAGGTGGACCGCTGGCTGAAGGAGCGGATTGATCAGGTCGAGAACATCGAGGAGGGCACGCCGCGCGAGAAGGGGCTCGAACTGGCCGCCGGCGCGATGCGCTCGCTCGCCGCCGAGATCAACACGACCATTCGCACGAACTTGCGTCGGCGCCCGGACCTCCAGAGGACGTACGAGCGCATCACCGGCCGCAAGTACACGCCGGACTGGTGGAGGCACTACCAGACTGATTGACCCGGCCCGTCGGGCGGGGCTGGAAGGGCCCGGGAGGGTGCGGCGGGGGCGTTTTCGGGCGTGACGAGGGGACAGCGGCAGATTTTCTGCCGATCCATGGATTTTTCCGTTGAGGCCGCGATAGGGCCCAATTATCTTTACGTTTTATAAAACGTAAATGGCACTTTTGGCTACGGAAGGCGGCACGCATGTCACGCGAAGCACTGATCAGGCAGCCCCCCGGTGTGCACGGAGGGCCTGGGAACTTGGTGGAGTTGACAGACATGGACGCAGGCACCAACCCAGAGGCAGGCCGTCGGCGAACACAGCCTGATGAGCCCGACACAGCGGCGAAGATCCCCCCCAAGCTCTACCGCATCGGCGAGGTCATCGAGTTCTCCGGCATCAGCCGGCAGACGATCCACAACTACACGGCCATGGGACTGCTCCGGGAGAGACGCCGAACCGCCGGCGGGCAAACCCGGCCGATACGTAGGAATGCAAAAGGACC
>CAZMDT010000154.1:0-7208 GCA_964564965.1 uncultured Planctomycetaceae bacterium
CGTTCCCGGTCGTCATGATGACCTTCATCTCGCCGTTCGTGGTGCTGGGACTGCTGCTGGTTCAGCCGCTGCTGGCGAAGGTGCGCTGGCTGCGCATGAAGGGCGGCGAATGGTGCGTCATCGTCGCCTTGGCGCTGGCGGCGTGCGTGGTGCCTGGCCCGGGGCTGATGTGGAACTTCAGCAACACGCTGATCATGCCACACCACTACGAGGCCATCCGCCCGGGATGGGACAGCGACCAACTGCTCTCCTACGCGCCGCGCGTGATGCTGGCCGACCCGTCCGCCGGCGGCGCGAACCCGGTGGCCAACTTCATGCGCGGCATGGCCCGGGGCGGCCTGATGCCCGTGGGCAAGGTGCCCTGGCGTGCCTGGACGGGCACGCTGACGTTCTGGATGCCGCTGCTCGGCCTGTGTTTCGTCGCCGGCGTGTGTGTGGTGGTGGTTGTGCACCGGCAATGGTCCCGGCACGAGCACCTGCGATACCCGATCGCCGACTTCGCGTCCTCGCTGCTGGAGGGGGCCGAGGAGGGGGGAATCCCGGCGATCTTCCGCAAGCGGATGTTCTGGCTGGGCTTCGGCATCGCCGCCTGCGTGCTGCTGGTCAACGGCCTCGCCGTGTGGACGAAGGGCGCCTCCCTGGCGATTCCCACGTGGATCAACTTCACCCCCGTCCTGCAGAAGTTCCCCGACCTCGCGATGATCCCGAACCACACCATCCTGTTCACGCCGAAGTTCTACTTCGCCGCGATCGGGTTCGCGTACCTCCTGAGCAGCGACGTGTCGCTGTCGCTGGGCCTCAGCCACATTGCGTACGGCCTGCTGTTCGTCGCCGCCACCACGGCGGGCATGCAGATGCGCAGCGATTACCTCGGCGGCGGCACGCCCCCGTTCCTGTGGTTCGGCGCCTACCTGGGCGTGGCCCTGTCGCTGGCCTACCTCGGGCGGACCTACTACCGCGCCGTCCTGAGGCGCGCGGTCGGGATGAGCGCCAAAGCAGACACGGGCGCCGCCGCCGTCTGGGCCTGCCGGATCGCCATCGTCTGCGCCGTGGCCATCGTCCTGATGTTGACGCTGGTCGTCCGCCTGCACTGGCTGCTGGCGGTCCTGTTCGTGCTGGTCACCGGCATGCTGTTCCTGGTCATCACGCGCATCATCGCGGAAACCGGCCTGTTCTTCGTCCAGCCGGGCTGGCACGCCGTCGGCGTCCTCCTGGCGCTGTTCGGTGCGGAGGCGCTCGGGCCGAACATGCTCATCATCCTGGCGCTCCTGTCGGCCGTGGTCACCGTCGACCCGCGCGTCTGCCTCATGCCGATGGTCGCCAACGCCCTGCGCCTCGGCGAGCGGACGAAGCTCCGCCCCGGCCGGCTCGCCGGATGGATGGCCGCCTCCGTCCTGATCGCGCTGGTCGCGGGTGTCTTCGCGACGCTCTACTTCCAGTACGCCTACGGCGGCGGCAAGCTCTACAATTGGGCCAACTCCGCCTCGCAGATGCCGTTCCGCCTGCTCCAGGACCACCTGCCGGAGATGCACGCCGTGCCCGGGCAGTGGCACCCGTTCCGCCTCGGCGAAATGGTGCTGAGCAAGGGATTCCTCCAGCCGGCCGGCACCGGGCTGGTGCTCGTGCTGACGTGCAGTTGGCTGCGGCTGCGGTTCCACTGGTGGCCGCTGCACCCGGTGTTCTTCCTCGTGTGGGGCACGTACCCGATGAACCTGTTGGCGCCGAGCTTCCTGCTGGGCTGGCTGCTCAAGACGGCCATCTGCAAGCTCGGCGGCGGCAAGACGTACGGCAACTGCAAGCCGCTGTTCATCGGCCTGGTCGCCGGGGAGTTCGGCGTGGGCCTGTTCTGGATGCTGTGGGGCCTTGGGCACTACCTGGTGACCGGCCAGACCGGGCCGCTCTTCCGAGTCCATCCGTAGCGGCACCGTTCCGGCCGGCGGCGCGAGCGGAAATCGCTGAGGGAAAGGAAATCGTATGTCGCGACCGAACATCCTCTACCTGCATTCTCACGACACGGGGCGCTACGTCCGCCCGTACGGCCACGCCGTGGATACGCCGAACCTGCAGCGGTTTGCCGAGCAGGGGGTGCTGTTCCGCCAGGCGTTCTGCGCGGCCCCGACGTGCTCGGCGAGCCGGGCGGCCCTGCTGACGGGCCAATCGCCGCACTCGGCCGGCATGCTCGGACTGGCGCACCGCGGCTTCAGGATGCGCGACTGCTCGCAGCACATTCTCCACACGCTGCGGAAGGCGGGCTATCGCTCGTGCCTGTGCGGCATGCAACACATCGCCAACAGCATGCCCAACGGCGTCGCCGACATCGGCTACGACGAGGTGCTCGCCCCGGCGAGCGCGCACGTTCGCCACGCGGCCCCGGCGGCAGTCGACTGGCTGCTCGACGGGCCGGCCCGCCCGTTCTTCCTGTCCGTCGGCTTTGCCGAGACGCATCGGGCGTTTCCGCGCTCGTCGCTGGCTGATGTCCCGAACTACGTCCGCCCACCGGCGCCGGTGCCGGACACGCCGCGGACCCGTGAGGACATGGCCGGATTCATGGGCGCCGCCCGGGAGCTGGACCTCGGCATCGGCCAGGTGCTTGCGGCGCTGGAACGGGCGGCACTGGCCGAGGATACCCTCACGATCGTCACGACGGACCACGGCATCGCGTTCCCCGGCATGAAGTGCACGCTGACGGACCACGGCCTCGGCGTCATGCTCATCCTGCGCGGACCGGACGGCTTCACCGGCGGGAAGTGCGTGGACGGCATGGTCAGTCACATCGACGTGTTCCCGACGATCTGCGAGCTTCTCGACCTCGAGCCACCGCCGTGGCTTCAGGGGCGCAGCGTGCTGCCGCTCGTGCACGGCCATGCCGACGAGGTGAACGAGCAGATATTTGCCGAGGTGACGTATCACGCCTCGTTCGAGCCGATGCGGGCGGTGCGGACGAAGCGGCACAAGTACATCCGGCGCCTGCACGACCGCGACCGGCCGATGCTCGCCAACTACGACGGCGGTCCGTCGAAGAACGTCTGGATGGAGCACGGCTTCGCCGACCGGCGCGTGGATCGCGAGTGCCTGTTCGATCTCATCTTCGACCCGAACGAGGCGCACAACATCGCCGGCGACCCGGACTGCGCCGACGCGCTGGCAGACATGCGACAGCGGCTGGATGCGTGGATGCGGGAGACCGGCGATCCGCTGCTCGACCCCGACTACAAGCACCCCGCGGGCATCAGCCTGAACGAGCCGGATGCCCGGCACACGCACGAGCGGTTGGTGACCACGGAGTAGGCGCCGGGCGAGGCGCAGGGCAGATGGCGGAGCGGAGGGCTCGGCGTCTCACGCCGCGCCGATCGCCAGGCGCGGGTTCGTGCACAGCAGCCGCTTCGCGCCGGCCCGGTCGATGCCGGCGTGCCCGATGAGGTTCCTCTCGCTGCGGGCCATCGTGCCCGCCGAGCCCACCAGGTGGTCGCGGCCCGGCGCGCGGGCGACCATGTCCTCGCCGACCTCGATATCCCAACGGGCCATTCGGTACCGGCCCGGCCCCAGGCCTGCCGGGGCGATGGCGTCCGTCACGACGATGCTCCGCGCCAGGCCGGCACACCGCAGGTAGTTGCCCAAAGCCGCGAACGGCAGGTGCGCCCCGTCGGCGATGAAGGTGATCCAGAGCTTTCCGGCGCGGCTGAGGACATGCTGAACGACGTTGTCATGGCGGTGGAGGTAGATCGGGCATCCGTTGCCGAGGTGCGTGAACATGGACAGTCCGGCGTCAATCGCGGCATCCAGCTCGTCCAGCGAGGGGCCGCAATGCCCCGCCGACACGGTGACCCCCTGCCCGGCCAGCCAGCGCGTGACCCGCAGGCCCGGGTCGCGCTCCGGCGCGAGCGTCACGATCCTGGCTAGCCCGCCGGCGGCGTCCAGCAGGCGCCGGGCGAGGTCCGGATCAGCGGGCAGGATCGCGTCGGCCGGGTGCGCGCCGCGGTAGCCCTCGGCCTCGTTCAGGAACGGGCCCTCAATGTGCAGCCCGGCCACCACCTCGCCGACGAGCGCGTCCCGCTCGCGGAGTTCGACGACGCGGCGCAGCCGCGCGCACATCCGGTCCATCTGTTCGGAGATGATGGTAACGAGGATGCCGTCGACGCCGTCGGCCCGCAGCCGGGCACAGGCGCCGTGCAGGTCCTCGGCGGGCAGGCCGTCCTGGTTGAAATCAACCCCGCCGTAGCCGTTGACCTGGAGATCGAAGTAGCCCATCACCCCTCCGCCCGTGCGCGCGTGCCTTCGCTGAGCCGGGATGCCGCCGGTTCATCGAGATAGAGCGTGCAGTGCTCGTGTCGCTGCAGAATGGAGGCGGGAACGTCGGGCGTCACGTCGCCCTCGACGGCGTTCCGCACGGCCTCGGCCTTGCGCTCGTCCGGCACCGTGCAGATGATCGCGGCCCCCGTCATGATCTGCCTCACCGACATGCTGATCGCGCGGGTCGGCACGTCTGCCAGCGTCGGGAACCACCCTTCGCCGAGCTGCTGCCTGCGGCACGCCTCATCCAGCTCAACGACCAGGTACGGCCGGTCGGCATCGAAGTCGGCCGGCGGGTCGTTGAAGGCGATGTGCCCGTTCTCGCCGATGCCGATGAACATGACGTCGATGAGGCGGCCACGAATGATCCGACTGACGCGTTCGGCTTCCGCTTCCGCGTCGGCCTCGCCGTTGAGGTAGTGGAACGCCCGCAGGGGCAGCGGCAACTTGCTGACGAACCGCCGCCACAGGTACAGGCGGAACGAGGCCGAATGCGTGATCGGCAGGCCCACGTACTCATCGAGATGGAACGCGGTCACCGCGTTCCAGTTGACGCCCTCGGCCTGGACGAGGCCGGCGAGCATCTCGAACTGCGATGCGCCGGTGGCGACCACGATGCCGGCCTCGCCCCTTGCCTCGATGGCCTTGCGGATGAGGGCGGCGCCGTCTCCGGCGGCCAGGGACCCCATGTCGTCCTTCGTGCGGAGAATCCTGATGTTCACGGCGTCTCCTCGGGCCCGTCGCCCTGCGCTAGACCAATAGCCCGGATGCCCTCTTCTCGTCAATCGGCAGCGGCACAGGCTGCCCGAACTCCGCGGACATCCGGGCCGCCCATCCGATCTCCGCCACGCCGGCGGCGTTGACCACACTCAGCGGCGACGGCTGGCCCCGCCTCACGCATTCCACGAAATGGCCCACACACGCCGCCGTCTGGTGCGCCAAGACATCCCCGCTGTCGGGCGTGGTCGTGTCGGCCGGCCAGGGCGCCACGCCGTCGCGGGCGCAACGCCCCGCGTCGAGCGGGTAGACCCACCGGCCGCCGGCGAGGGCCTCCGACCACAGGCGCACCTTCTGCTCGCGATCCAGTAGCGAATCGAACACCAGCCCGCCGCGGGTCCCGCAGAGGCTGTGGTACGCGTCGTAGCCGTTGCTGCTGTCGATGTTGCCGAACACGAAGCCCGCGGCGCCGTTGTCAAAGGCGATCTGGATGTTCCAGATCGGATCGGCCTCGAACGGCCGAACCTGCGCGGCCATGCTCGTGGCGAACACGCGCACCGGCCGAGCCTGGCCCGCCATGGCCATGAGGAGCACCGACACGGCGTGATTGATCCCCATGCCGATCGCATCGCCCATGATCGCCTGCTTGAGCTTCCACGCCTTCTCGCCGGCGATGTTGACGGGGTGGCGATAGTTGACCTGAATCTGCGTGATCGTGCCGAAAGTCCCCTCGGCGACCATCTTGCGCAGCCGCTGCTCGAACGTGTCGAAGTAGAGGATGTAGTCCACGAACGTGCACAGGTCCGGGTGCGCGCGGGCGGCCGCCAGCTGCGCCATGTGCTCCCGGTACGTCGTGGTCGGCGGCTTCTCGCAGAAAACGTGCTTGCCGGCATCGAGAGCGGCAATCGACTGCGCGCCGTGGTACACGTTCGGACTGACGATGAACACCGCCTCGACCCGTGAATCGGCCAGCAGGGCGTCATAGTCGCCGGTCAGCCTCGCCCCGGCCAGGCGCAGCTCATCGAGCACCTCGCGGCCGCGATCGAGGTCCGCTTCGCACAGCGCCACGACCTCGACGTCGTCGCGCTCGCTCAGCCGGCGCAGCAGCGCCGTGCCCATCCATCCCGCGCCGACGAGTCCCACACCCAGTCTGCTCATGTCCTGCTCCGCCCTACGGCACCTTCCATCCCGCCATGAGCCGCGCCTTCAGCTCGTCGCAGACGCCCCGATAGGCCGGGTCCAGGGCGAGGTTGGTCATCTCCAGCCGGTCGCGCTTCACGTCGTACAGCTCGTCCTGGTAGCCGTCATTGCAGATGTACTTGAAGTCGTCGTTCAGGATCATGCGCTCCGTGACGCCAAGGGTGTAGTTCTCCGCGATCACTGCGTCGCGCCCGGGGGCGTCCGCGGAGGCGAGCACGTCCGCCTGAGAGACGCCCTGAAGCGTGTCGGGATGCGCGATGCCGGTCAGGTCCAGCAGCGTCGGAAACAGGTCCATCAGGCTCACGAGCTGGCTTCGCACCCCGCCGGCCAGCCCCGGCACACAGACGATCAGCGGCACGGCGACGGCCGCCTCGAAACAGCAGTGCTTCTGGACCCAGCGATGCTCGAACAGGTGCTCGCCGTGATCGGACGTGTAGAGGACGATGGTGTCGTCGCGCAGGCCCAGCGCCTCGAGCGCGGCCAGAAGCTGCCCGACCTTCGTGTCCATGTAGGTGACGTTGGCGTAGTACGCCGCGATGCTCCCCCGCAGCCGGTCCGCCGTCTTGTCCTGGTCCTCGAAACCCCAGTTGAACATCCGCTCTCGCAGCGGGCACACCCAATCGGGGTGCCACTCGAGGTTGCCCGGCAAGGGCATCTGGGCCGGATCGTACAGCCGGTGGTATTCCTCGGGTGCGTACCAGGTCGGGTGCGGCTTTTCGAGCCCGACCCAGGCGAAGAAGCGGCCCCCGCGGTGGCGTGTCATGAAGTCGATGGCCAGGTTGGTGACCAGCGTGTCGTACATCCGCTCATCCGTCAGGTCGCCGCCCTGGTTCCTCGCGTTGAAGCCGTCCCGGGCGGCGATGTTCCCCTTCTTGTACTTGCGGACGTCGGCCTCGCCGATGGCTTCGACGTAGTCGCGGTAATGGTACGTGTAGTATCGCATCGCCCGTTCGTCGAAGCCGAGGTCCGCACGGACTTCGCGGATACCGCGCTCTGGGCAC
>CAZMDT010000155.1:0-7176 GCA_964564965.1 uncultured Planctomycetaceae bacterium
GAACGCGCAAGAATGCGCAAGAACGCGCAAGAAACCGGGAGGCGGACAACTGTGGGCCCCCGCTTCGTCCGGGAGCCGGTATCGGGCCGGCGCAAGTCGGATGCCGGCCGCGGCGGGACCGAACAGAGAACAACGAGCCATCCGCGGCGGCGTTGAAAAGGCACACGCCGGCGGCTATAAACCGCTTGCGCCCCCAACGCGAACGACAGGGAACCGACCGCATGCGTTACTCGAAGCTGCTGATTCCGACGGTGAAGGAAGTGCCGGCCGAGGCGGAGACCCCCTCGCACCGGCTGATGATCCGCGCGGGCTACATCCGCAAGCTAGCGAGCGGGACGTACAGCTACCTGCCGCTGGGGTGGCGGAGCCTGCTGAAGATCGTGGCGATCGTCCGCGAGGAGATGAACGCCTCCGGCGCCCAGGAGGTGCTGCTGCCGGCGGTGCAGCCGATCGAGCTGTGGCAGCAGACCGGTCGCGACGTGGCCTACGGCGAGACGATGGCGCGGTTCACCGACCGCCACGGCCGGCAGAACGTCCTCGCCCCCACGGCAGAGGAGGTTGTCACCTCCCTCGCGGCGGCCGAGATCTCCAGCTACAGGCAGTTGCCGATCAACCTGTACCAGATCAGCTTCAAGTTCCGCGACGAGTTCCGCCCGCGGTTCGGCGTGCTCCGCAGCCGCGAGTTCATGATGAAGGACGCCTACAGCTTCAACGCCACACCGGAGGGTCTCGAGCAGACGTACCGGCAGATGTACGAGGCGTACCGGCGTGTCTTCGAACGTTGCGGCCTGGAGTACGTGATCGTGGAGGCCGAGACCGGCGAGATGGGCGGCAGCGGCAGCCACCAGTTCACCGTGCCGTGCGAATCGGGCGAGGACGTGATCGTCCACACCGAGGACGGCTCATACGCGGCGAACCTGGAGAAGGCGGCGGTCGATCCGCTGCCGGCCGCGGAGCGCGCGGCGGACGTGCCCGCGATGGAGGAGGTCCACACGCCGGGCGTGGGGAGCATCGAGGCGGTGTGCGGATTCCTGGGCACCAAGCCGAAGGAGATGATCAAGACGCTCATATACGGCGCCGGCGAGGAGACGGTCGCGTGCCTCGTCCGCGGTGATCACGAGTTGAACGTCGAGAAGCTCACGCAGGCGGTCGGCGGCAGGCACGTGGCGCTGGCGGAAGCGGCGACGATCGAGCGAGTGACCGGCGCGGCCGTCGGGTTCGCCGGGCCGATGGGCCTGGCCGGGAAGGTCGGCAGGCTGCTCGTCGACCACGCGGTGGCGGCGATGGCCGTGGGCGTGACCGGGGCGAACACAACGGACCACCACGTGCGCAACGTGGTGCCGGGGAGGGACTTCCCGCTGGAGGGCGAGGGCGTGGAGGTTGGTGACATCCGCAACGCCGTCGAGGGCGACACGCACGGCGGCCGGGCGCTGCGGTTCCGCCGAGGCATCGAGGTCGGGCAGGTCTTCAAGCTCGGCACGAAGTACAGCCGGAAGCTCGGCTGCACCTTCCTCGACGAGCGGGGCGCCGAGCGCCCGTGCCTCATGGGCTGCTACGGCATCGGCATCAACCGCATTCTCGCGGCGGCGATCGAGCAGGCGGGCGGGTACGACAAGGACGGGTGCATCCTGCCGGCCGCCATCGCGCCGTTCGAGGTGGAGGTCGTGCCGCTCAACAGCGACAAGCCGGACGTGGTGGCCGAGGCGGAGCGGATCCACGAGGAGCTGGCGGCGGCGGGGGTGGACGTGCTGCTGGACGACCGCGACGCGCGGCCGGGCGTGAAATTCAACGACGCCGACCTGATCGGCATTCCGCTGCGCGTGGTGGTGGGCGAGCGCGGGCTGAAGGAAGGCAACGTGGAGATCAGGAATCGCAGCGACGCGAAGCCGACACCGGTTCCCGCCGCGGAGGCCGTGCCGCGGGCGCTGGCCGTGCTGGCCGAACTCCGCCGGCCGCGCCGCAGCGGACAGCGCGCATAGCAACGCAAGGAAGCCGGGCTCGAACGAATGCCCAAGCGACGCAACAAGCTGCTGGATTACATCGCCTTCCTGGGGTGGCGCATCTTCGCGATGTTCGTGCACATGTTCGACTGGGAGGCGAACTACCGCACGGCCCGGTGGCTGGGGAACCTGGCGTACCGGTTCGACCGGCGGCACCGGGAGCGCGGGCTGGCGCATCTGCGGAAGAGCTTCCCCGACTGGCCGGAGGAGCGGTACCGCCGCGTGTGCCACGCCTCGATGCGCAACCTGACCTACCTGGGCGTGGAGGTGCTGTTCACCACGCGCCTGATCACCCCCGGGCGCTGGCAGCGGCACATCACGCTGTCGGAGATGAGCGAGCTCATCCGCCTGTTCGTGGAGCGCAAGACGGGGGTCATCCTCGTCACCGGGCACTTCGGCAACTGGGAGGTCGCCGGTTACACGATGGCGGCGGTGGGGTTCCCGTCGTACGTCGTCGCGCGCCCGCTCGACAACCCGCACATCAACGAGTACATCCTCGGCGTCCGCGAGAACCGGGGCATGCGGGTGCTGGACAAGCGCGGCGCGACGGAGCGGATGGGCGACATCCTGGACAGCAACGGGGTGGTCGTCTTCGCCGCCGACCAGGACGCCGGGCCGAAGGGCGTGTTCGTCGACTTCTTCGGGCGGAAGGCGAGCACCTACAAGTCGATCGCCCTGCTGGCCATGCTGCACGAGGTGCCGATCGGCGTGTGCTACGGGCGGCGGCTCGACGAGGATTTCCACTTTGAGATCGGCTGCAAGCGGATCATCCATCCGCACGAATGGGCAAACCGCGATGACCCGCTTTACTGGATCACCCAGGAGTACACGCGGGCGCTGGAGGACCTGATCCGCTCGGACCCGGAGCAGTACCTGTGGCTGCACCGGCGATGGAAGAACCGCCCGAAGGGCGAACAACCGGGGCCTGACGGCGTGGCCTGACCGTCGGCCGCGGCGACGATGCCGCGCGGCCGCGCCCTCACCAGCGCTTCGTGAGCGCCACGCCGACGGCGCCGCTGCGGGGGTCGGTCCAGGGGACGACATCCATGCCGAGCACGCGCGCCTGGTGGTTCCGGCTGACGGCGTGCCCGATGGCGATGCCGATCAGCGCGCCGGAGATGACGTCGGAGAAATCATGGTTGGCGGCGTCCACGCGCTCGTAGCCGACGTACCCGGCGAACAGCATCGCCGGCACACCCACCCACGGGCCGTACTCGTGCCACAGCACCGTCGCGAAGCAGAACGTGCTCGACGTATGCCCGCTCGGCCAGCCGAAGTCGTTGCCGTTCGGCGTCTCCGTGTTCACGATGCCCTTCAGCGCGAGCGTCACCAGCCCGTTCATCGCCAGGGCGTTGATGAGCGTCTTGGACTTCTCGTAGGTCTTGACGTCGCCGGCCCACAACGCGCCGAAGTACATCGCGCCCGCCACGGCGAAGTGCGACCCCGGGTTGCCGCCCGCGTCGCCCACCACGTCCCAGAACCTGTTGAGGTTATGCCCGTGGCGCCGGAAGTGGTCCTCGACCCGGTCGTCGGCGTCGGTCTCTCGAAGCAGGACCCCCGTGGCCGCCGCCAGGGCGAAGCCCACCAGCGACCACCGGTTCTGCACCGTGGCCTTCGTGTCGTCCCAGAGCGTCGCGGGCAGCTCCTTCGCCCAGCGCCCGAAGCTGCGCAGCCCGTCGTCGGGGTACGCCGGGCCCACGCGCTTCGTCCAGTGAACGAAGGGCTGGCCCTCGCCGGCGGGCTGCGTCGCCGGCCGGGGCGACGCGGGCTGCGTCGCCGGGCCGGCCTCGCGGGCACGCTGCTCAGCGACGAGCTGCCAGCCGGCGTCGAGCCACGACGGCGCGGGCTCCGCCGCCCCCGCCCCCGCGGCGGCACACGCGATCACGGCGGAGCAAAGCACAACCTTGCACATGGTGAACTCCCTGAGCGACGGGCGGCCGGCCGGCAGGATAGCCTGCGGGCGCCGGCGCTTCAAGCGCCGCCGCGCTCAGCAGCTTTCGAGGAACCGCCGCCCGAGCACCAGGCCGAGCTTCTCGCCCTCTTCGCTGCCGTTGAAGTTCGCGTCCTCGAGCTCGATGGACACCCGTCCCACGTAGCCGGCGTCGCGCAGGATGCCGAACGCCTCGAGCCACCGCATCTGCCCGTGCCCGGGAATGCAGTACCGCCACGCCGCGGACCCGAACGCCGGCGTCTGCACGAAGGTCGGGGGCTGCTCGTGCCCGCACTCGTACAGCGCCTCCGGCGACAGCTCGGCATCCTTGCCGTGCAGGTGCACCACGCGATCGGCGAACTCGCGGAGGAAGCGGACCGGGTCGATGCCCATCCGGATGAGGTGCGACGGGTCGTAGTTGATTCCCGCCGCCGGCGAGTCCGCCTGACGGAAGAACTCCCGCAGGCTCTCGGGCGTGCAGCAGAGCGCCCCGGGGCCGGGCCAGCCCTCGATGGCGAGGCGCGCCTGGCACTCGGCCATCGTCGGCAGCAGCTCGGCGAAGCTCTCGACCATGTAGCCGAAGTTCTCCTTCCGCTTCCGGGCGGGGTCCTCCGGCAGCATGACGATGAAGAACCCGCTCGCCCCCGCCGCCGCACACGCCCGCACGTACGCGGCGTTCCGCGCCACCGCCTCGCGGCGCTTCGCCTTGTCGGGCGAGATCATGCCCTGCCACTCCGCCAGGTCGGCCGTGCCCACCGCCAGCCCCGCCTTGACGACCTCCGCCGCCGTGCGGTCGCCGTCGCGCCCGACGTCGATGCACTCGAAGCCGTTGTCGGTCGCCCACGCCGCCAGTGCCGGCACGTCCTTCTGCCAGGCGCCGCCGCCGCGGCGGAACCCGATGCCGAAACCGCCCGTTCGCGTCTTCGCCATTGGCTTGCTCCCGTTGCGCCCGCCGCGGCGTCACTGCGTCAGCGGCAGCAGGCTCTCGTACATTCGCATGGCCGCCCGCTCGGCGGGCATGGCCCACAGTTGGTCGCTGAACATCTCGATCGAGTAGAAGCCGTCGTAGCCGCCCGCCTCGAGCGCCGCCTGCTTCAGCAAGACCGAGTTGATCGCCAGTTGCTCCCGCCTCATCGGCCCGCCTTCTTCTCCAGCCGCATCCGGAAGACCTCCTCGAACAGCCGCACGTCCGTCAGCGTGTCCTCGCCCGAGGAGCGGAACCGCTCGCCCGACAGCACGCCATCGACGAAGTGCCGCATCTCCTCCCGGTACGACCAGGTCCAGCCGGTTTGGGGGAACGGCTCGCAACGTTCGGCCCCGCCGCCGTCCGCCCGGTATATCTCGACGGCCGCCGGCATGTTGCGCAGCATCAGCGGCGGCGAGGTGACCTTCACCCAACCCTTTTCGAAATACACCTGCGTATGCTCTTCCCACCCGTGAAAATCAACATGGCCGGACTCGATGACGGCGCGGACGCCGGCGACTTCGAGCACGACGAGGCCGCGGTTGGCCTCGCCGACGTCCACGAAGCGCACGCGGGCATCGTCTCCGGCATCGAGCAGGTACCGCACCAGGTTCACGTTGTGCGTGTACTGCTGGAGGTAGCTGAGGTACGGCGGGTACTGCTCCGCCGGCAGCCAGTCGGGAACGCATTCACCCAGCGGCGGCGGCTCGGGGCGGGGCTCGTCCGTCTCGACGCCCCACAGGTCCGCCCCCGCCGTCCAGTTCGTCCCGCAGAAGCCGTGGTTCCGAACGTACGTCACCGCGCCGAGCTCACCCGTCCGTCGGAAGCGGGCGATCGCCTCGTGCGCGAGCACGTTGCCGCCGTCGTACCGCTTCATGTAGCCGACCATCAGCCGCGCGCCGCCGGCGTCCGCCGCGGCCAGAATCCGCTCCGCCTGCGCCACCGACAAGGCCATGGGCTTCTCCATGAACACGTGCTTGCCGGCCGCCAGCATGTCCGCCGCCACCTCCGCCTGCATGGCGTAGTGCCCGACGACCACGGCGGCGTCGACCTCCTCGTCGGCCGCCAGGACGCGGTGATCTGGGTACAGCTTCGGCACGCCCCACCGCTGCTGCACGCCCTGGCCCAGCTTCGGGCGGAGTTCGGCCAGGGCCACCAGCTCGCAGTGGTCCAGCGAGACGAGGCTGGGGATGTGAATCCACTGGGTGATGTAGCCGGTGCCGACGCAGCCGACGCGGAGCTTCTTCACGGGGGCGTCCTTCCAGCGCTCGATCGCGGCCCCCATGCTACGCGGCAGGGGGCGTTCCGCAAGCCCCCACCGCCCCAACCGTCAGGAATCCCGCGCCGCCGGGCCGCCCTCCGCGGGGGGCGCCGCCTGCCTCAGCTCGTTGCTGATCCGCATGGCGCACCACTCGCGTCCGCACATCGAGCAGTACTCGGCGTCGGCGGCGACGTCGTCGGCGCCGCGGATGCGCCGGGCGGCCTCGCCGTCGAAGGCGAGGGCGAACTGGCGTTGCCAGTCGAACCGGGCGCGGGCGTCGCTCATGGCGTCGTCCCAGTCGCGCGCGCCGGGCAGCCCGCGGGCCACGTCCGCGGCGTGCGCGGCGATCTTGTAGGCGATGCACCCGGCCTTGACGTCCTCGGGGTCGGGCAGGGAGAGGTGCTCGGCGGGGGTGACGTAGCAGAGGAAGTCGGCGCCGTGGTAGGCGGCCGCCGTGGCGCCGATGGCGCTGGTGATGTGGTCGTAGCCCGGGAACACGTCGGTGACGACCGGCCCGAGCACGTAGAACGGCGCGCCGTCGCACCGCTGGGCCTCCCGCCGCATGTTCATCTCGATCTCGTTGAACGGGATATGCCCCGGGCCCTCGACCATCACCTGGACGCCGGCGTCGCGGGCCCGCCGGACCAGCTCCGCGATCGTGTCCAGCTCCGCGAACTGGGCGGCGTCCGAGGCGTCGGCGAGGCACCCCGGGCGCAGCCCGTCGCCCAGCGAGTAGGCCACGTCGTGCTCACGCAGGATCGCGCTGATGGCGTCGAACAGCTCGTACATGGGGTTCTCGCGCCCGTGGTGGACCATCCACTTGGCGAGCAGGCTGCCGCCGCGCGAGACGATGCCCATGCGGCGCCGCCTCGCCAGCGGCAGGTGCCGCCGGAGCAGCCCGGCGTGGATCGTGAAGAAGTCCACCCCCTGCTCGGCCTGCTTGCGGATCGTGGCGAGAATGTCCTCGTGCGTCAACTGCTCCACCGGACGACGGACGATCATCTCGTAGATCGGCACCGTG
>CAZMDT010000156.1:0-7169 GCA_964564965.1 uncultured Planctomycetaceae bacterium
GGACAGCGGCTCGGGGATCGCCGCCGCGCCCGTGCCCGAGATGGCGTCCTGGAAGCCGTTCTGGTCGCTGTTCTCGGCCAGGCGGACCTCATCGCCGAAGTACGTCTTGTTGGCGAACCGCCCGAAGACGATCTCGTCGAAGCTCAGGTCGGTGCTGCCGAGGATGCTGGCGTCCGCGGTGCCCTCGGCCGGCTCGGAAGACACATCCGGGTTCGCCCACATGTACACGTCATCGCCGCCGCCGTTGAAGTTGAACTTGAACAGCAGCAGCGAGGTGTCCTGCGGCAGATAGAAGCCCAGGTCGTCCGAGGTAGTCCCGTCGCTGATGCTCGCGGAGACGTCGCCGTTCTTATGCCCGCCACTGAACGTCAGCACGGAACTGCCGGAGCGGTTCAGGATGAGGATGTCATGCGTGTTGTTGTTGTCCCCGCCCTGGTAGAGGCACGACAGCCAGTAGGTCGCGCCGGACCCGCCGGCCGCCGAGGCAAGCGGCCTCTTCAGGCCGTTGTTGACACACTCGGCCTTCAGGCCCGTTGAGGTCACGTCGGAGTAGGTGAGCGTGGCGCCTGTCGCGGTGGGGTCGGGCTTGTTGCCCAGGACCTCGTCCCACGCCCCGCCCCAGGCACCGAACCCGCCGACGGCGCCGATGAGGTTCGTGCCTTCGTCATAGGCGAACCCCTCGTACACCACCAGGGCCGCACCTGCCGGTGCCCCGACCATCGCCACGACCGCCGCTGCCACCACCGCCGCTGCCATCGCTCTGTGAAGCTCCATTGCTCGTCTCCTTCCTTCGTTCACCTGTTGACCTGTGGAAACCGGTCCTCCCGCGGAACACGCGCCCCGCGGGACCTTTTCTGTATCTCAAACCCCTGCCGGCGGCAGGGCCGTCTGCCCCTCCCAGAACGCGCACGGAATCGCCCGCGCTCCCATCTGCCGCGAGGGATCCTCGATCCTCTCGCCAAGCATCTCGACCGCCGCCCGCCCCACCTCGGCCCAGTGCAGCAGCACCGACGCCACCGATACCCCGAGCACCGCCCGGCGCCACTCCTGGGCACAGACCATGGCCAGGTCCGGCCCGACGCGGATGCCCAGGCGGTCGGCCGCCCAGATGATCACCGGGGTCGCGGCGTACGTCACCACAGCCGTGGGCCGGTCAGGTGCGCGAAGCCAGCGCTCGGTGAACGCCAACTGTTCGGCGTCGGGGACGAAGTGCTCCCCGCAGATGTGCCGGGGCGGGAGGCCCGCCTCGCGCACGGCCTGCTCGTAGCCGGCGAGCCGGTCGCGCGCGCTGTAGTGGGCCGTGGCGAGGTCGGCGGAACCGTGCGCGTAGTCCGCATACGCAATGCGTCGGTGCCCCAGCGTGATCAGGCGGACTGTGGCGTCGTGGAACGCCGCAGAATCATCCGGATGGACGCAGTCGGCGGGCAGCTTCGTGTTGACCCATACGGAGGGGATGCGGTAGGCCTCGACCAGCTCCGGCATTCGGGCAGGAAAGCTGTCCGTGTAGTCGATGAGCAGCCCGTCGGCGGACAGCTTGCGAAGGATTCCGGGCATGGCTTCGGGGCGGGCGAGCTCCTCGTCCCGCAGGCAGGCGACCGTCATGTGCATTTCCCGCTCGCCGAGGGCCCGCTCCAGCCCGGCAAGCAGCGACGGTGGCAGCGTGCTGCGCCCGAGGTCGGCACTGAGGACCAGCGCCGCGCACCCGGTGCGCCCCTGCGAGATGGCCCTGGCGGCAGCGTTCGGGCGGTACCCCAGCCGCCCGGCCGTTCGCAGGACGCGCTTACGGGTCTCCGCGTTGAGTCGCCCGCGGTTGTTGAGTGCCTAGCTGACGGCCTGATGGCTTACGCCGGCGGCCTCCGCGACCTGCTTGCCCGTGACGGCCATTCGCCTCTCTTGGTTCGCAGCCCTTGGCGGGTCGAATTGAACGTTCTACCGCCTTGGATAGGACGTTCAATCAAGGTACACGCGTGCAGCCGGGAAATCAAGAGAAATCCGAAACGGATGCCGGCTGCGCCCGCCCCAGGGACGGCGATGCTTCTGCCTGCCCAGTCGCCGGGCTGGAACGCCGCTCAGCCTGTGCTGACGGACCTGAGCACCGGCCCGTCCCACTCCAGGCGCAGCCGCGCCCGCGGCGGGGCCGGATGGCGGTCGAACGCATACGCGGCCAGCAGCGGCAGGGCCACGCTCGGCTCCACCCAGGCCATGGCGAAGGTGGCCCGCGTGTCGATCTTCCCCCAGGACTGCGCCTCGCCGAGCGTCGAGCCGGACAGCCCGCCGTCCTGCGACACGGCGGTGGTCACCTGGAGGGCGTAGTCGTGCCCGCGCTGAACGCCGAAGATGTACGACATGACCACGGAGTCGTTGATGTAGTTCTTGGGCACGCCCCCGGCGACGTAGATGGCGGCTGTGGCGGGGCTGTTGACGACGATCTGCGTCAGCTCGTAGTTGTCGGCGATGGCGTCGATGGCAATGCCCTCGCGCCCCTCGCGCAGACAGCGGTGACGGTGCACCGTCAGCCCGATGCCGATCGAGGAATCGTTCAGCGCCGGCGAGAACATCGGCACGCCCAGCAGGTGGCATTGCCGGACGATCGACTCCTCATCGGCGAGCTTCGAGCCCAGGTAGTCCAGGTAACGCCGGCTCGAGTAGTTCCCCGGCGCCAACGCGTCGGCCATGTGGCCGCACCACGCGTCCGTCGCCCAGAACTTCTCCTCGTCCACGTACGTGTCGTAGATGCGGTCGATGCGGAGGTCATGCAGCACGGCGTCGTCGGCCGCTGGCGTGCCGCAGTAGTGCTGATGCCCCCGCGCCTGGTAGATATCCTGGTACAGGATCGCCCCGGTGGCGACGACGACGTCGACGTAGCCGCCGACCACGAGATCGCGGATGACCTTGCGGAGCCCGGCGGCGATGAGTGGCCCGGCCAGGCCGAGCAGGACCGTCGGGCGGTCGGCGTCGGCGTACATCGCGCTGAGCACGCGGGCACACAGGCCGAGGTTCCGCGCCTGGATCGACATGCCGCCCATGGCGTCCACGAGGTCCGCCGCGGACATGCCGGGCCGGACGGCTACCTGCCGGACGGCCTCCGCCAATAGGTCGCCCTTGTGCTTCCGCTGCTCGGCGGTCAGCGCCGCCACGGGAAGTCCCAACGCCTCGCCTTGGGGGTCGGGCTGTTCAGGCATGATCGGCTCCTTCCTTTTGCGGGTCGGGCGTCATGGCCGCCGGCGGCCCCGCGCGGGGGCACCCCCCTGGCCGGGAAGCGCGAACCGCGCCCCGGCGGCGTGCCCCCCCGCCGCGCGCCACAGCAGGTTGATGTAGTGATCGGTGATGGGCTCGCCGTCGAGCCCGAGTCGGCGGCACGCGCGCCGGATGGCGTTCTCGTCGGGGCCTTCGATCTCGATGAAGCGGCCGATGACGGGCAGCTCGTCGAGCTCGATAAGGCACGGGGCGAGGCGGTAGGTTGCCCGGCGCTTCTCGACGGTCAGCGTGGGAACGAACCCGGCGGCGAGCAGCAGCTCCTCGAGGGGCTCGGCGTCGTCCACGTGGGTCTGGAGCTCGCGGCGGACCTTGGCGCCTCGTCCGGCATGGCCGGGTCCCTTCGCCGTCAGCAGCGGGCGGGTGTCGGGACGGGCCCGCCCGGCGCGGAGCAGACGCGTCCGGCGGATGCGCAGGCCGCAATCGCGTCTCAGGAACATGCGGTCGGGCGTGTCATAGTACGTATCGGCCTGGATGACGGTGGCGAGGTGCTCCGCCCCGGCGGCGCGCAGGGCGCGGCGGACGGCGTCGAAGCTGTCGGCCCGGAGCTTGACCTCCACCTCGTGGGACATGCGTCCCATTGTACGGATTTGGCGGCGGTTGGCCAGTCGCCGCCGGAGCCCCCGGCGCCGGCGCAGGGGCTACGCCCCGCCATGATCAGCGGCGTTCGACCCGTTCGACTTGCCGTTGCCGTTCTTTCCGTTTCGCCGCCACCCGAAGATGCGCAGCGGATAGAACAGCCCCGTTGAGATGGCGTTGTAGGCGTTGGCCCGGGCGGCGCGGACGATGGCGCGGACCGGCCTGGCCCCGGGGTCGGGCATGCCCGCCAGCCAGCCCAGCGCCACCAAGCGTGCCAGGATCGACAGCACGAACGTCGCGTGCCAGTTGTTCCACAGGAACGGGCCGACCACGATCGGGTGCGCCTCGTAGTAGCTGAAGAGCTGGGCGACGGCGCCGCCGGCGAGCCCTCCGAGGATTCCGCCCATGCTGATGAAGACGGCCGACGCGGCGACGTACTTGCTGCGTCCGCTGCCGTCGGAGAAGCTGAGCGTGACGCCGACCTGGGCGAGGTTGACTCCGGTCCAGCAGGCCCCGCCGATGGCGCAGGCGCCGATGCCGGCGAGGTAGGCCCCGAAGGGGGTCTCGGGGGTGATCCAGACCATCTCGCCGCGTCCGGCCAGGCGCCCGACGAAGCTCGCCAGGCCGTTAAGCAGGTCGGCAAGGAACGCCGGCCCGGGCGTGGTGCGGGTAACGAAGAACCAGGGCATGGCCGAGAACATGGTGCCGAACGTGGCGAGGACGAGGATGGGGCGTCGGCCCCAGCGGTCGATCAGGCGGCCCCAGAAGCGCGAGGTGATGATGCCCGAGATGGCCCCCACACCCAGGAACGTCACGTTGGCGGCCAGCTTGCTGTAGCCGAGGTTCTCCAGGGCGTTCAGCCAGAAGAACCATCCGCCGACCGTCATGGCGAAGGCGATCGAGGCCCCGTAGCACACGTAGCGTCGGAAGACCTTGTCGCGGATGGGGTCGAGCAGGAGCTGCCGGACGCACGCGCCCAGGATACGCATCGCGTATCCAGCCACCGCCAGGGGCCCCCGGCCCGACGGCGGCGCCACGACGAGGTCGATCACAGGCGGCAGAAGCCTGTCGTGCGTCGTCCGGCGGAGCTCACGAATCCGCCGAAACAGCAGGATGTCGGTCACGCCGAACACCCCCGCCACGCACAGCAGGCCGACGATCAGGTACAGCAGCACCGGCTGGTCGCCAGCCGTCTCCGGCTGCCCCGCCTCGAGCGTCCGGTCGAGCAGGATGCCGATGAGGACGACCACGCCCAGGCCGACGACCGAAGTCACCCGCGCGCGGAACGCCAGGTAGCGTCCGCGAATCCGCCGCGGGATCAGGTCGCCCATCCACGTCCAGAACGCCGGCGTGCCGACGGCGGTCAACAGCCAGCTCAGGCCGAGGACCACGAGCATGGCGGCGACGGCGGCGGTCGAGGGCACCGGCAGCACCAGCGGGATCGCCGCCACCGCGAACCACAGCGCCCGCGCGGCCACCACGCAATGGATGAACAGGTACTTCCGCAGCCCGGTCCGCTCGATGAGGACCGTCGCGAACAACTGCCCGAACGTCGCCAGAAACGGCAGCGCTGCCAGCAGCCCGAAGGCGAAATCGTTGAACCCAAGCATGCGGCAGTAGATCTTGATGTGGCTGCCGCTGACGCAGCTCATCCAGACCACGCCGTACATCCATGCCAGGGTCACCGTCCGCAGGCTGGTGCGCAGTTCCGGGCCGCGGACGCTCAGCGCCGGGAGAACCTCGTAGGATTTGCTCCGCCAGAACACGTCCCCTCTCCGAGGACCGCCTCTCTCATCGACGCACGATAACGTCTGTCTTGAGCAGGACAAGCGCGATATGAAAACTTTATGCCGTCCGGCCCGCCGCTCCGCCTTCCGGCGGTGCGCGGCGGCTCGCGGCCGCTCCCGGCTCAGCCGACCGCCACGCGCAGGACGCGCCGCGTGCCGGCGTCCACACGCACCCGGTCGTCGATCCGCAACGGGGCGACATACACGATGCCCAGGTCGTCGCAGATGCAGCGCACCGCCTCCCGCCGGGCGCTGCTGAGCTTCAGGTTCGTCAGGAAGTCGCTTACCGTCTGCCTCCCCGGCGCTCCCAGCGGCACGAAGCTGTCCCCCTCGCGCCGCGGACGGCAGAGCAGCCGCCCCGTCACCCGGTCCGCGTCCAGCAGCTCCACGCCCGCCGCCCGGCTCTCGCAGTGGCGGTGGAATGCGCCGGGGTCGAACCGCTCGACGGCGCAGATGACCCGCCGGCCGTCGCGGAGACGGACCGTGCCGGGGCAGTCGAGGCCCACGGCGGCGTCCGGTTCGGGCGCGGCCGAGGTAGCCGGGTGCTCGATGACGAGCGCCCCGCTCTCGCGCCGGACCGTCCACCCCCCGGGCAGCGCCACGGCGGCGGGGCCCTCCCCGGCTGTCAGCGCCGACAGGTCGTCCAGGCGCTCCGCCCCGATCATCCGCAGCGGCACGCCGGCGCGTTCAAGCGCCGCGCGGAGGGCGTACCGCCTGACGACGGGGCGCTCGGCGGCGAGGGCCGCCGCGTCGATGGGGCTCGGCTCGCCGGACCGGGCAGCGGTTTCGAGCGCGCGCCGCCCGAGGTCGCTCGCCCAGGCCTCGACCTCTTCGGCGGCCGCGGCGAGGCGGAGCAGCGCCTCGTCGGCACGCGGGTTCAGCCGCCGGCGGATCAGCGGCAGCAGCTCGTGGCGGATGAAGTTCCGCCGGTAGGCGGTGTCGGCGTTGGTGGCGTCCCGGCGCCACGTGAGCCCGTGGCGCCGGCAGTACGCGGCGACCTCCTCCCGCCGGCACGCCAGCATCGGCCGGACCAGCCGAATGCACGAGCCGCCCAGCCGCCGCGAGGCCGGAATGCCCGCCAGGCCGCGAAGGTGCGTCCCGCGGGCGATGCGGTAGAGGATGGTCTCGACGTTGTCGTCGGCGTGATGGCCGACGGCGACGACGGCGGCGCCGGCGCGCTCAGCGGCGCTGCGCAGGAACTCGTACCGAGCCATGCGGGCGGCGTCTTCGACGCTGCGGCCCGTCTGGCGGGCCAGCACCGGCACGTCACGCCGCTCGATGAGGCAGTCGACCCCCCACGCCTCCGCCAGCTCGGCCACGAACCGCGCGTCCTCGGCGGCCTCCGCACGCAGCCCGTGGTCCAGGTGACCGACGGTCAGCCGGTAGTCCCGCCCCGCTTCCCCCGCCAGCTCGCGCAGCACGCTCAGCAGGGCGACGCTGTCGGCCCCGCCGGAGACGCCCACCAGCACGCCGCCGCCGGCCTCGATGAGCCCCCGGGCGTCGATGAGGCCCGCGACGGCGACCGCCAGCGGGTCCGTTTGTCGTTTC
>CAZMDT010000157.1:0-7157 GCA_964564965.1 uncultured Planctomycetaceae bacterium
CCGCCGTTCGGCAACCTGTACGACCTGCCGACGCTGGTGGACCAGCACCTCGCCGAGGACGAGGACATCGTCTTCCAGGGCGGCACGCACCGACACGCCATTCGCATGAAGTACGCCGACTACGCCGGGCTCGTCGAGCCCAAGGTCGTCGACCTCGCCGTCCACATGTAGCGCCCGCGGCGCGGGGCGCCTGATGTCAGCGGGCCCTGGCGCGGCGGATGGCCTCCTCGACCGCCTGGCGCACCTCGGCCGCGCGCGACAGGTTCGCCCAGCCCGGCTGCCCCGCCTCCAACGGCTCCGCCTCGAACACCAGCGTCGCCAGCCCCAGCACGCGTTCCCCGCGCGTCGCCGTCAGGTCCGTGCGGGTGATGTGCCTCAGAGGGCACTGGACCACGGCCACCCGCAGCACGCCCTCGATCCACATCACACGCTTGTCGGTGAGGACGTACGTCCGCCCGAGCCACTGGAAGGACGCCACGATCAGCCGGAGCAGCGCCCCCGCCAGGCAGAGCGCGTGGACCATCGGCGGCGCGGTGCTGCCAAGCGCGTCGCCGGCGACATAGGCCCCCGCGGCGACGGCGCCGGCGGCGGCGATCACCGGCCAGGACACCAGGGCCACGAACCAGGCGCTCGGCTTGACGGCGAGCAGGACGAGCTCGTCGTCGTCGAGGACGGCATCGGGGACGAGCGGCTCGGCGTGCGCGGCGTTGGCGGAGGGGGTGGGGCTCATGGGGCCACCTCGGTCCCGGCGGCGCCGTCGCCGCCGCCCCGCAGCACGCAGAGGTCCGGCAGATTCCGGTAGAGGTTGTCGTGGTCCAGCCCGTAGCCGACGGCGAACTCGTCGGGAATGTCGAAGCCGACGAAGTCGGGCGAGATCCGCTCCGGCACGTCGGGGCGGCTCTTGCGCAGCAGCACGCACGTGCGGACGCTCGCCGGACGCATCGCCCCCACGAGCGCCACCAGGGCCGACAGGGTCCGCCCGCTGTCGAGGATGTCGTCGACGATCAGCACCTCCCGCCCGGCCAGGTCGGCCTCGAGCGGCAGGGCGAAGCGGAGGTCCTGTGCGCGCGTGGCCGGGCCCCGGTAGCTGCTCACCCGCGCCACCTCCACCCGCAGGCGGATCGGCAGGCGGCGGATCAGGTCCGCCACGAACACCAGCGCCCCCGTCAGCACCGCCACGAGGGTCACCTCGCGGTCGGGGTAGGCCTCGACCAGCTCGCCGGCCAGACGTGCCACCCGCCGGGCGATCTCGTCACGGGAGACGAGCACGCGCGCCGCGTCGGCTCCGATGGCCTCAGAATGTGCGCCCGATTGGCTCGGCATGGTCGGTTCGCGCCGGAGGAAAGGAGCCCCTGCATGGTAGTGCCCGCCGGCGGGATTTGCAATTGGGGCGCCCGCCGCCCTTGACTCGCCCCGGGCCAAACACCAGACTATGATATAGATTCGTTCCGCCCGACCCAGGAATCCCGGAGAACCCCAATGCGCAACGTGCTGATTGCCCTGACCGCGTGCTCCGTTGTCCTCGCCGGCCCGGTGACGGCCGCCCCGCCGTTCGTGCCGCCCCCGGCCCTCGCGGCGCCCGCTGTGCTCAGCCAGATCCCCGCCGGAACGGTGGGGTTCATCGTGATCGGCAACGTCAAGGGCTTCGCCGGCCAGATCGACAAGTTCATCGCGGCCATCGGCCTGGAGAAGATGGCCGAGAAGGCCATGCCGGAGGGCATGCTGCCGGCGCTGAGGAAGATGATGGGCATGGCGGCGTCGTGGACGGGCGACGGGCCGACCGCCTTGGTGATGCTCAATCCCAAGAGCGTGGGGATGGACTTCGCGAAGATGGTCGAGCGCCGCATGGCCGCGTCGATGGGCGTGGCGCCGGCGCCGGAGCAGGCGGAGGAAATCAAGCTGCCGATCATCTGGCTCGTGCCCGGCGAGGACCTGCGCGAGGTCTTCGCCCCCCAGAAGCCCGAGATGCAGGGCGGCTTCGCGACCATCAAGCTGCCGAACACGGCGCTGCTCGCCACGAACCTCGGCCGCTACATCGCCCTCAGCCCCAACCTGGAGGCCCTCAAGGTCCTGAAGGCCTCGAAGCAGAGCTGCCTGACGGAGCTGGACGCGGAGCACCTGGCCCTGGTGGCGAAGTCCGAGGTGGCGGTGCACGTGAACATGGAGGTGAGCGGCCCGATCCTGCGGGACATCCTCAAGGCCGTTGAGGAGACCATCAAGAAGCAGCAGGAGGAGCAGGCCCGGCAGTTCGAGGAGATGATGCGCCGCATGCAGGAGGAGGGCGGGGAGGGTCCGCCGATGATGGGCCCGCCTCCGACGACGGGGCCGATGAACGCCGTCCGCATCATGCTCGCGTGGTATCGCGACTTCCTCAAGTCGCTCGGCGACACCACCCTCGGCGCACGCTTCGTGCCGACCGGGGTCGTCCTCGAGCAGTTGGTGAGCTGGGAGAAGACCTCCGAGATCGGCAAGCTGCTGCTGGCGGCGAAGGCGACCCCCGGGCCCCTGCTGAACCGCCTGCCCGACCTGCCCTACGTTCTGGCCGCCGGCACCAGCGGCGGCATCGAGGGCGCCGAGAAGGTCATCGACCTGTACCTGCAGATGATCGACGCCGTGGTGAGCAGCACCCCGCTCGGCGCCATCCAGCCCAAGGACCGCGAGAAGATCATGGCGCTGGCCCAGGAGATGGTCAAGCAGACCCGCGGCGTTCAGTTCGTCGCCGGCGGGGCGCCGGGCGGGCACGGGCTGTTCGCCCTGGCCGCCGTCATCGACTGCCAGGATGCCGCGAAGGTCAAGTCGCTCATCGCCGACGGCGTGGCCGTCATCGACAATCTCATCCGCGAGAAGGTTGTCAACATGGGACGGGAGGACACCAAGCCGCCCCACATCGCCTACGTGAAGGGCCCGGAGACGGCCGGCCAGGTCGCCGTCGACGCGATCTCGATCACGCATCCGGACATGGCCGAGATGACCGAGAAGGCGCGCGAGAACATGCGGAAGGTCCTCGGCGAGGACAAGATCCAGATGTACGTGGCCGCGCCCGACCAGACGACGGTGGTGGTCACGTTCGGCGGGACGGCGGACATGCTGGCGGCGACGCTCAAGACGGCGGGCGGGAAGGGCGGCATCGAGACGAGCCAGCACCTGGCCGAGCCGCTCAAGTACATGCCCAAGAACCGCTCGACGCTCCTCGCCATCAACGGCTCGAATCTGTTCGACCTTATCATCGACGGCAAGAAGAAGATGGACCCGGAGGCCGAGCCGCCTTCCGCCCGGATCGCCTGCCGGGTTCCGGTCGTGATCGGCGCGGCCATTGAGGGTGCCTCGACGCGGACGGTGGCCTACGTGCCGACGAGGCTGGTGAAGGACGCCGTTCTGGTGTGGCTGTCGATGCAGAAGGCCAGAGAGGGGGCCGCCGAACCCGTGCCCGTGCCGCCGATGGCGGAGGAGTTCTAGCGCCGCCGAGCCTTCCTACCGCGTGAGCTGGTCGCGAAGCTGCTTCAGGAAGCCCCGGAGCACCCTCTCGGGGATGGCCTTCAGGGCCGGTTCCTCGACGTTGCCCTTGAGGAACTCGTCCACGGCCGTCACGCCGAGCGCCCCGAACTCTTTCAGGCGACGGACGTGCGCCGGGGCGCGCTGGAGGTTGCTGTTGGCCATGTCGAGGCAGTAGTTGACCACGAAGTGGTGCACGTCCTCCGGCGCGAGATCCTCGCGGTGCTCCAGCGGCTCGTCGGCCTCAGCGCCCCGATCAGACAGCAGCGCCTTCTCCTGGTTGAGCAGGCGGTGGGCCTCCTCCTCGCGGCGGCGCTCCTCCTCGTCGTCGATCGGCGCCAGCGGCAGCGCCTCCCCCGACGTCGGCGACGGGATGTAGTTGCTCTGCCCGCAGAACGGGCACTTGCCCCGCTTGCCCGCCGCGGCGTCCGGGGCCTTCACCTCTTTGCGGCAGTGCTCGCACTGAAACGTGATCGACATGGCCGTGCTCTCCCGTCTGTCGGCGCCGCCGCAGGCGATGGCGCCCGCGCCGGGCGCGCTACTCGCCGATGACCTTCACCAGCACCCGCTTCGGCCGCCGACCGTCAAATTCGCCGTAGAAAATCTGCTCCCAAGGCCCGAAGTCCAGCCGCCCCCCGGTGACCGCCACGACGACCTCGCGTCCCATGACCTGGCGCTTGTGGTGCGCGTCGCCGTTGTCTTCGCCGGTGCGGTTGTGGCGGTATCGCTCCGGCGAGGGGTCGAAGGGCGCCAGCGCCTCGAGCCAGCGCTTGTAGTCCTCGTGCAGGCCGGGCTCGTCGTCGTTGATGAACACGCTCGCCGTGATGTGCATGGCGTTGACCAGGCACAGCCCCTCCTGCACCCCGCTCTGGCGGACGACGCGCGCCACGTCGCGCGTGATGTTCACGAAGTCCATCCGCGCCGGAACGTTGAACGTGAGATACTCGGTGGTCGATCGCATTGGCTCTGCCGCCCGGCGCCCGTATGATAGCAGGAGCCCGCACGGCTGTCAGCGGCCGGCTTACGGCGCCGCGGCCGCGGCATCGCCAGGCCGGCGCCGAAGCGCCGAGGGCCTTCCGCTTCATGCGATACGTCGGCGACCTCCTCAGCAACCGGCTGCTTCCCCGCGCGTCGAAGCCCGCGCAATACATCGGCCTGGAGACCAACGCCTGCTGCGGCGACGTGCCGGCCGCCGAGGTGGCCGTCGCGCTGGCCTTCCCCGACACCTACGCCATCGGCATCAGCCATCTCGGCAGCCAGGTGCTCTACCACCTGCTCAACGCCATGCCGCACGTGGCGTGCGACCGCACGTATTGCCCGGCCCCGGACGCCGAGGCCATCATGCGGGCGGAGGGCATCCCGCTGTGGGGCTGGGAGAGCCGCTGTGCCGCCGGCGACTTCGACATCCTCGGCTTCTCGCTCGCCTACGAGCTGTGCGCCACCAACGTGCTCACGATGCTCGACCTCGCGGGCGTGCCGCTCCGTGCCGCCGACCGCGGCGGCGGGGACCCGATCGTCGTAGGCGGCGACGCCCTGGCCGACAGCCCCGAGCCGCTGGCCGACTTCGCCGACGTGTTCCTCGTCGGCGACGGCGAGGGGCCCCTGCCGGCCCTCGTGGCGCTCGTGGGCGAGATGAAGCGCCGCGGCGCCTCGCGTGAGGAGATGCTCCTGGAGGCCGCGCGGACGATCCCCTCGGCCTACGTCCCGCGCTTCTACGAGCCCGGCCGACTCGCCGGGGCTCCCTTCGCCGTGCCGCGCAGGACTCGCCACGACGTGCCGGAGGTCGTCGAGCACGCCCACGTCGCAACGCTGGCCGACTCGCCGGCGATCACCGCGCCGCTCGTGCCCGTGGCGGAGGGCGTCCACGAGCGCGTGATGATCGAGATCATGCGCGGCTGCCCGAACGGCTGCCGGTTCTGCCAGGCCGGGCACGTGCGCCTGCCCGTCCGCCTCCGGAGCGTGGACGAGGTGGTCTCCGTCGCCCGCCGGGCGCTCGCCGCGACGGGGTACGATGAAATCTCGCTGCTCAGCCTCTCCACGAGCGACTACCCGGATCTGGCGGAGCTGATCGACCGCCTGAACGCCGAGTTCGCCGGGCGCGGCGTGTCCGTTTCGCTTCCGAGCTTGCGGGTGGATTCGCAGCTCCGGCATCTGCCCCGGCTGACGAGCCAGGTGCGCAAGGGCGGGCTGACGATCGCCGCCGAGGCCGGCTCGCAGCGGCTCCGCACCGCCATCGGCAAGCGCATCACGGAGGACGACATGCTCGCCGGCGTGCGGGCGGCCTACGAGGCGGGCTGGCGGAAGGTGAAGGTGTACTTCATGGCCGGCCTGCCCGGCGAGACGGACGACGACGTGGACGCCATCGCCGCCCTCTGCCGCCGTCTGAGCCTGACGGGCCGGGAGGTGATGGGCCAGCCCGGCGCGATCAACGCCAGCATTTCCTGGTTCGTGCCCAAGCCGCACACGCCGATGCAGTGGTGCGCCATGCGCGAGCCGGAGCACCTGCTGGCGGTCCGGCGGCGGGTGCGCGAGCTGCTGCGCCGCTCCGCCGTGAGGTGCCAGTTCCACTGGGTCGAGCGGAGCCTGCTGGAGGGCGTCATCGCCCGGGGCGACCGCGGCGTCGGGCGGGTGATCGAGGCGGCGTGGCGGGCCGGGGCACGCCTGGACGCCTGGAACGAGCACTTCGACTACGCCAAGTGGACGGCGGCCTTCGAGGACGTGGGGCTCGACCCGCTGGCCATCGCCTGCCGGGAGCTGCCCGTCGGCACGCCGCTGCCCTGGTCGCACATCCGCTGCTGCCGGGCGGAAGAGCGCCTCGCCGCGGAGCATCAGCGGATGGTGGACGCCCTCACGGCTCAGCCGCAGAGGTAGTGGCGCCAGCGGAGGCAGAAGACAGCCCTGTGGTTCCCCCCTCTTACCTCCGCTGCCCCTGCGGCTACGACCAGAGGACCTCCCTTGCGTCGAAGACAGGCCCGTCGGTGCAGCAGAGCTTGTACGTCCAGCCATCGGGCGCGGCGGGGTCGCGGATCTTCACGTTGCAGCTTTGGCACGTCCCCATCCCGCAGGCCATGTGACGCTCCATCGCCACCTGGCACTCGATGTCCCGCGCGGCGCAGAGGCCGCCGACGGCCTGCATGAGGGCCTCCGGCCCGCAGCAGTAGACCACGACGGCCCGGCCTTCCAGCCCCTCGTAATCGAGCCAGCGAACCAGCGCCTCGCTGACGAAGCCCTTCATGCCGGCCGAGGCGTCCTCCGTCGTGACGGCGGAGGCCGCGCCGACCGCCGTGAACTCCGCCACGCAGTCCGTCGGCCGACCGTCGGGCGAGGTGCGCTCCGGCGCGAGCGTCAGCGGCAGCAGGCCCCGGGTGCGTGCGCCGCTGAAGGCCGTCACGTCGTTGCCCGCCGCCGCGAGCGCCTCGGCAAGATAGAGCATGGGCGGGATGCCGACGCCCCCGCCGACAAGCGCCGCCCGGGGCACGTCGTCCCGAATGGCGAAGGCGTTGCCGAGCGGCCCGAGGACGCTGAGCGGCTCGCCCGCCGCCACCTCCGACAGCCAGCGCGTCCCCGCGCCGAGGAGGCGGTAGATGACATCGAGCGTCACGCCCCCCTCGCCGTCGCGCCGCCCGGCGAGGCTGAGCGGCCGGCGGAGCAGCGGCTCGCGGCCG
>CAZMDT010000158.1:0-7088 GCA_964564965.1 uncultured Planctomycetaceae bacterium
CCCTTGCAAGTGCGGTGCATCCGGCCGATAATGCCGGGAAGAATACCGTGTCCCCGGGGACGCAACGGGGCGGCATGCCTGCTGCGGCCCGGCGGGCGCCGAAGGAGCGCTGCGATGAAGCCGATGCCGACGATGCTCGGGATGCTATGTGTGGGGTGTCTGCTGGTCGCGGGCGGCTGCGGAGATCAGCTCCCCTCTCCGCCGACGGCGGCCGACGGGGAGGTGCCCGGCACTCTCGCCGTCGTGCCCGGCGACATGGAAGAGGTGGCGGTCGTCACGGCGATGGAGAAGGCCCGCGTGAACTACGACTACCGCCTGGAGGTGCTCAAGGCCCACTTCCTTCGCCGGGGCGACCTGGACCGATACCGCTGGGCCTGCCGGGAGCACGAGAACCTTCGGAGCGTGATGGCCCCGGCGTGGGAGAACGCTCCGGCGATCCTGCCGCCGGTGGGCGAGCGGGCCGCCGACGCCGACACCCGGACGCTCGTGGAGGACACCGTGGCGGCGAGGCGGGAGTTTCTCGTCGCCCTGGACCACCTCGCCGAGTTCTACGAGAAGCGCGACCCCACCGCCTACAAGGCCCATCGCACCCACAACATGCAGGCCCGGTTCGACCCCGTCCGGACGTACCTGTACTTCCTGGACGCGGAAATCCCCGGCCCGAACCTCCGCCCCACCGACGTCATCTCCGACGCCGACCAGCTCTTCGAGGCCGCCATCGAGCAGTACCACAAGGGCAAGATCCTCCCCGGCATCACCGACTACGGGCGGCAGCGACAGGCGCTGATGAAGCTCCAGCAGCTCGTGCGGCGGCACCCGACGTCGACGAAGATCGCCCTGGCGGCGTACTACATCGGCGAGATCTACAAGGAGTACTTCGACGAGGACGTGCGGGCGGTGCACTGGTACGAGCGGGCCTGGCAGTGGGACCCGCACATCACGGAGCCGGCGCGGTTCCAGGCGGCGGTGCTGTACGACTACCGCCTGGACAACAACGCCCGGGCGCTCGAGCTGTATCGCGAGTCGCTGAAGTTCGACCCCTGGCGGCTGGGCAACAGCGAGTTCGCAGAGGCCCGAATCAGCGACCTGGCGGAGCAGGAGCGCCCGAAGTCGCCGCCGGGCCCGCCCCCGGCCGAATAGCAGGCGTTTCTGAAACACCGGCGCGCGGCCGGCGTTATACTTGTGTGGTGGATCGCAAGGGCCGATACGGGAAAGGCTAACCGCCCGGCGCTCGCCGGGCCGGAAGGAGCATGGCCATGTCCGTGAAGCGTCTGAGCATCGTCTTGGCCGCTGGTGTGGCCGCCGTGGCGGCCCTGCCTGCCGCCGGCGACTGGGAGAACCCCAAGGCCCACATCCCCCCGCAGGCCAAGCCGCACCGCCGAACCGCCGCCGAGGGCGTCCCCCCGCTGCCGCTGCCGGCGACGCCGCTGCGCCGCTCGGAGCGGAAGCGCCAGCCCGCGCCGCCGGCGCTGGTCGGCATGATCAGCTTCTCCGGCACCGCCTTCCGAATGGTCGACGGCGAGCGCCGCCAGGTCGATCTGTTCCCCACCACGCAGATCGACATCGAGCGGCTGATGAACTACGCCAACCAGCGTCTCAACATCCGCTACCGCTACGTCGCCACCACCCTCGAGAGCTTCTCCTGGGACCCGAAGGAGCTGCCGCTGCTCTACGTCACGGGCTGGACACCCATGCCCAAGCTGAGCGACGAGCTCCTCGCCCGCCTCCGCCGCTACCTGTATGACGGGGGGACGCTGGTGGTGCACGCGCAGTGCGGCCGGAAGGAGTTCGTCGACACGGCGCGGCGCGAGATCGCCCGCCTGTTCCCCAAGCGCCCGCTCAGCCCGGTCGATACCGACTCGCCGCTGTTCCACGCGTACTACAAGATCACGAGCATGCGCGTCCGCAAGGACGACCAGCCGTTCCAGACGATGAAGCCGTACCTCGAGGCGGTGTACCTCGGCTGCCGGCCGGCGATCATCTTCTCGCCCGTCGATCTGAACTGCGGCTGGGACGTCGCGCGGAGCCCGATCAAGGGCGGCATCCTATACCACCAGGACGACGCGATGAAGCTGGGGGTGAACATCGTAACGACGACGCTGGCGGACTTCCAGTATGCCCGGGCGTGGGGCACCACGAAGGTCTACCACCAGCAGGGCGAGAAGACGCGCGACCAGCTCGTCATCGCGCAGCTCGTCCACGACGGCGACTGGGACCCGACGCCCCACGCGGTCCCCAACCTGCTGAAGTACATCCAGCAGAACACCACACTCAACGTCCAGTTCAAGCGGGAGGTCGTCGACCCCGGCGACGCCGACATCTTCAGCCACCCCGTGCTCTACCTCACGGGCCTGCGCGGCTTCAAGTTCACCGACGCCCAGGTTGCCCGGCTGCGGAACTACCTCCAGAGCGGCGGGGTGCTCATCGCCGATGCCGCCGCCGGGCGGACCGCCTTCGACGTCGCCTTCCGCCGAGAGATCGCCCGCGTCCTGCCGAAGGCGCAGCTCAAGACCATCCCCCTCGATTCGCCCCTTTACAGGATGCCCAACGAAATCCGGGCGGTGGACTACGCCCCGCTGGCCAAGGCCCAGTACCCGGACCTCAACGCGCCGGTCCTCGAGGGCATCGAGATCGACGGGCAGCTTGCCGTCATCTACTCGCCGATGAGCCTCTCGAACGGGTGGGAGCAGATGGGCTACGCCTACAACCGAGGCTACGAAGACGCCGATGCCATACGCCTGGGAGTCAACATCCTCGCCTACGCGTTGACGCACTGATTATGAATTGACAATTCTGCGAAGCAGCGGCCCCGTCGGCACGGCCCGGCGGGGCCGCTTTCGTTCATGTCGCAATGCCGACAGACAATTCAATCAAAAACATGGCCTGATCTTCACAGATTCCGGCACAGCAAGCGAAAAAAACCGGCCGACCAGGGAAAGGAGGAGAAACCTGGTCGGCCGTAGGGGCTGGGGGGAGCAGCCCCTGTCGCTCGCTCTACCATATAGTACGTCCAGCCGAGAGAATGGTTCAACCAAATCTGTCAGAGCTTTTCTGTTTTTCTAGTTAATCCTAAGTAGCCACAAAACAAGCCCTTACGAGCCATGTTTTAGCGGAACACGTTCGGGATCCCCTGTCCAGGTGGCGCCGCGCCGCCTTCGCCGCCTCGCGGGCGGCCGGGGCGCCTCAGTCCTCCGCGATCTCCGGCATCCTCTTGATCCGCGGATCGGTGAACACGTCGCCTTCGTCGCGGCTCGTGCTGGAGAACTCCGAGACGACCGCGCCCTCGTCGCCGGCCTGAAACCAGTGCAGCGTGTCCGAGCTGATCGTGTACTGATCGCCGGGCACCAGCTCGACCTCGTGGAAGACGGTGTAGTAGTCCTCGCTTCCGGCGGGCACGCGGGCCTGCACGCCGTCCGTCGGCTCGCCCTCCACGTACAGCCACACGCGCCCCCACCGGCAGCGGAACGTCTCCATCTTCCCCGCCTGCCCCTCCACCGGCGGGTGCCGATGCTCCGGGCACGTCTGCTGCGGCAGCAGCACCAGCTCCTTCGCGCAGTAGCGGTCCGTGTTCACGTACACGACCAGCTCAAGCCCCGTCTGCTCCAGCTCCCCGAGGCCGAACTCCGCCACCTCCATGCCTTCCCGCTCGGGCGCCGTGATGACGATGCCCGCCCGCTCCAGCATCTCGGCCGCACGCTGCCGGGCGCGCCTCACTTCGCTGCGTGTGATCATCCGTCCGTCCTTCCGGGCCGTGCCGCCCGGCGGCCTACGCCGCCGGCTCGCCGGCGTACAGCTCCACGAGCGAGCGGTTGACGCCCGGCGCGCCGGGCAGGGGCAGCTCGCGCGCGGCGCGGGTCCGCTCGAGGTCGGCCACCTCGTCGCGCGGAATCTCCCTGACCTCGCCGATGGCCAGTGCCGCCTGGAGCGACGCCGCCGTCGCCTCCACGAGTTCCACGAGCATCATGGTGCTGCGAATGTCCGCCGGGCTCATCACGACCAGCCCGTGGTTCTGCATGAGGAACGCGTTGTAGCGCTTCAGCAGCGGCTGGAAGTTGTCCGCGAGCTGCTGCGTCAGCGGCTCCGCGTAAGGCACGAGCGGCACCGGGCCGACCTCGATGACCGTCTCGGGCAGCACCGGCCGACACAGCCACCGCGCCGCCGGGCTGATCGCGAACGCGCACGTCATCGGGGGATGGGCGTGGACGACGGAGGCCACGTCCGGCCGCTCGCGGAAGAAGGCGAGGTACATCGGCAGCTCGCCGGTGGGCTTTCGGCTGCCGGCAACGACGCGGCCGTCGAGGTCCACGAAGACGACGTCGCCCGCCGTCACGTCGCCCTTGTACATCCGCGTGGGGGTGACCAGCAGCAGGCCGTCGCCCAAGCGCCAGGCGAGGTTCCCGCCGGTGCTGACGACGTAGCCCTTCTCGCCCAGCCGCCGGCAGACGCCCACGAACGCGCCTATCTCGGCGTCGTATCGCCGCCGCAGCTCGTCGGCCTTCTTCCGCGTGTCGCGCATTCTCTCCTCGCGGGCCGCCCGCCCATCGCGGCCGAGCGAGAGTATTGGCCAAACGCCCCGCGCCGGCAAGCCCCTTCCGCTTCGCGCCTCAGCGCAGCTCAGGAGCGCGGCGGGAGCGGGCGGTGCGGCGGCTCCTGCGGCGGGCCTTGCGGGGCTTCGGAGCTGCTGATGTAGCCATCCCCGTCGCGGTCGAACAACCGGAAGTGCCCCGCCGGGCCGTCGAACTCCTCCCGCGAGACCTTCCCGTCACCGTTGCGGTCGAGGCGGCGGATGAAACGCTCACCGGAGGTCAGTCCGGGCGGGCCTCCGTCCTCCGTTCCGCCCCCCGGGCGCGGCTCGTACTTCATCTCGACCTTCGGGCCGGCGGCGCGGGGCTCGGCCGCCCCGCCGCGCACGCAGCGAACGAAGTTGCGGATGCGGATGACGTCCCCCTGCGGGCCCCGGCCGGTGGGAAAGCGCGACGGATCGCCGCTCTTCGGGTCGCTGCGCTGCGCGCCCGCGCCGTGAACGTCCATCAGCTTCCGCTCGCCCGTGCGCCGGTCCTGCATGAACCCCAGCCCCCGGCCGAAGGCGACGTAGACTGCGGTCTCGGCCGAACCGGCCCGCGCGTGCGTCGTGCTCGTCCAGTAGTGCCCGTAGTCGGTCGCGCCGGCCTCGTTCCCGATGGCCGTGGCATCGAAGATCGGATCGATGGCGGCCGAGCGCGTCGCGTCCGGCGAACGGCTGTAGTCCACGATGCTCTGCAATTCCTTGGCGTTCGGCAGGCGCCAGTCGGAGTGGCCGGCGTATTCGAGGCCCTCGGCCCACGCGAGCGCCTCCTGCCAGTTCAGTCGCCCGTCCTTCTTCGTGCCCGCCTTAAGCTTGCCGCTGTCGCTCTTCATCCACATCAGGCCGGTTGCCCGGTCGGTCACGGTCCCGTCGCCGTTGTCCCTGAACTCGTTCCGGCCGTACCCGGGGTTGCCGCGCACGTACATGACGTAGTACCCCTTGGCCGGCCGGCCGTGTCGCGTGCCGATGGGATAGCCCTTGATCCGCCCGTCGGCGAAGTTGACGCCGAACATCGTCTTGTTCCCGTCCATGGTGGTGCTGACGTACAGCGTGGACGTGGCGTACTGCGAGTCGATGATCCGGTCGCCGTCGGCGGCTTTGCCGTACTGGAATTTGAAGACCTTCGTATCGATGAAGGGCCGCAGCGTGGCGGGCGTGCCGCGCATGTCGGGATCGGTGCCGTCGAAGCGAATCAGCGAGTACAACTGCTTGATCGTCGGCAGCCGCCAGTCGTCGTGTCCGCCGAGGCGGCACGTGGCGGCGCCCGCGACGGCCTGCTCGTAGGTCTTCTTCCCGCCGGGGTCTTTCTGCCACGTCAGGTGCGTGTTCAGGTCGGTCACCGTGCCGTCGCCGTTGTCCTCGTAGGCGGGCGGGTAGCCGCTGTACCGGGCATCTTGGCCAAAGAAGGCGGCGCCGGGCTCGGGGTACTTGACCTCGGTGCGGCTGTCGTAGCAGCGGACCTGGCCGGTATCCACGATGCGGTAGGGCTCGGCCGGCAACTTGACGCCGCCTGCCGCCTGCGCGAGGCCGGGCACGCCCGCTGCCATCAGCGGAATCAACCAGGAAGTCTTCATCGCAGCCTCCCGTTCACGCGCGGCGGCGCCTCGGCCGGGGCGCAAAGGCAACAGAGCAAGCGGAGACAGCCATTTCCGGTCTGCGGCTTCGGGCTGCCTTCCCGCCGCACGTCCGCCGCGGGCCGGTGATTCGGCCGCCTCACCGCGCCGGGCAGAGGATCAGAACGGCCATGGCCGTCGCGTAGGACGGACCGTAGTCCCGCGCGTCGGCCCAGCTTCCGTCGGCCTTCTGGTTGGCCAGCAGCGTCCGGGCGATCTGCGGGTACCAGGCGGCGGCCGGGGCCTCCGATGCGCCGGCCAGGGCCGGCACGGCGTGGTAGTGCGCGTAGTAGAACCACGGCACGCCCTCGGCCCCACCGCCCTCGGCGCCGAAGGCCTTCTCTTGCGGCACCTTCAGCAGGTAGGCCCTGCCGGCGTCCGCGGGCTTGCCCTTTCCCCGCCCGCAGACACAGAGCGACGCCACGGCCGCCGCGGACCGCGGGAAGCCCGGCCCGCGGGGCCCCACGTAGCCGAAGCCGCCCCCCGGCTCCTGGCAGGACAACAGGAACGCCAGGCCCTTCTCGACGACGGCCCGGGGGATGTAGACGCCGGCGTCTTCGGCGGCCGCCAGGGCATGGAGCTGGAAGGCCGTCACCGACACGTCGGCATCCTGCGGCTGCGGGTCATAGCGCCAGCCGCCCTGCCGGTTCTGCGCCCGGAGGATCACGGCGACCGCCCGCCTCAGCGCCTCCCCGATCGCCGCCTCGCCGCTCTGGCCACACAACTCCGCCAGGGCCGTCGTGGCCAGCGCGTGGGCGTACATCGTTTCCCCCTCCTGCCCGCCCAGGTAGCCCTGGCCCGCCTTTGCCTCGGCCAGAAGGCACGCCACCGCCTTGTCCATCGCCGCGCCGTAGGTGCCCTCGCCCGGCGCGTGGCCGGCACGGACGAACGCCCGCAGCGCCAGCGCCGTG
>CAZMDT010000159.1:0-7036 GCA_964564965.1 uncultured Planctomycetaceae bacterium
GTTGCCTGATGAATGGCTCCCATCTCTGAAATCCTCGAATCCCTGAAATCCTCGATTCCCTGGAATCCCGTTCCTCCTCCCGGTCCGCGTCGGACCGTTCGGCGCTCAGGTGGCCCGGTGCGGTACGGTGAGCCACAGGCACTCGCCGACGGCTTGGCGGACGGGTGCGGGGGTGCTCGGGTCGCTCCACAGCCGCTCCAGCGCCACCTTCACGCGCAGGAACTCTCCCAGGGCGTCTCGGACTTGCTTCAGGTGACGGGCGATCCCCAGCACGCAGGCCCGTCGGACCTCGACATCCTGAGCCGTATTGCCCGCCTCATCGGCGAGCACTTCGAGCCACCCCAAGTCGCCCACCACCCAGGCGGCCTCAAGACGAACGGGCGCGGCGCCGCCCGTCAACGCCTCGCGAAGCAGCTTACCCCCTTCCTGGTCCACCACCCTAAGGCGCCCCAGGATCCATACGACTTCCAGGCGAATGTCCAGTTCGTCGTCGGCTAGGCACTGGCGCAACAGTTCTGACCTGATCTGCCCGCCTGCCTCCAGCGCTCGCAATGCCGCCAGCCGCACGGCCGTCGCCGGATCCCGCGTCGCTGCCTCCAGGGGCTCAAAAGCAGCGACGACTCGGCCGTCCGCCGGTTGGGGAGGCATGACGGGGCCGGCAAGCATCATCCGCGCTGACCCCATCGCCCGAAGGCACTCCCCGAGTGAAGCGGCCGCGACCTCGCGAACGTGCGCTTCCTCGTCGCGCCTCAGGGCCGCGGCCAGCGCGCCAATCGCGGAGTGAGCCGTCTGAGAACCCAGGGCGCCCGCCGCCGCCGCCCGGACGTCCGGGCGGTCGTCCTCGAGCACGCGCGAGAGGGCTTCGACGATCGCCTCCGATGTCTCGTCGTGGCTCCCGCCTGGCGGAGGGCGCAGGCGGACCCCGGCCGCCAAGGCGGCCGCAAGCCGCAGGTCGCCGTCGGGGTCGTGCAAGCACTTGGCAATGGCTTTCTGGGCTGCTCCGGACGGAATGCCGGCGAGTGCCCGAACGTGCGCCGTCGCCGTCGTAGGCGGCGACGTCCGTAGCCGGGATACCAAAGCGGTCACCGTCTGCTCGGCCGGTGTGCCAACCACATTCGCCCCGAGCGACGCGCAGGCGGCGACCGCAGCCTCCTGCACGGCCGGCTCGCCGTCGTCGAGAGCGGCCACCACGGCGTCGATGCCGCGCGCATCCCGGAGCTTGCCTAGCGACTCGACGGCCGCGGCACGAAGCGCGGGGTTGCCTGCCGCGGAGGCCCGAATCAGCGCCGCGACGCGATCCGCCTGCCACGGCGCCACGGTCCCCAGGGCCGTCGCCGCGGCAATCTTCTCGTCAATCACGCCAGCCTCCAGCATCCGCACAAGCCGGTCGCCCGTCTCCCCGTCGCCGCCCACGGCCGCAATGGCCCGGGCGGCGGCGGCTCGGACCCGGTAGTTGTCATCGCCCAGAAGCTCCTTCAGCCGCTCGCGAGCCGGATACCAGCGCAGTTCGGCCAGCGCTTCGGCCGCCGCAGCGCGTGCCTGCGGATCTTCGAATCGAGTCGCGCCAAGCACGGCGTCACCTACCCTCTTCCGCCCGGACCCCACGAGCGACAGCGCGCGGATGACCGCTACACGATGCTGCCCCCTTGCCACGCGAAGCACCCGCAGCAGCGGCTCAGTCGCGGCAGTGCGGTCCTGAACCAGAGGGAACTCGCGCGGCTCACTGACTCGTTGCGGGGCGAAGGTGTAGAACTGGTGTGAGGGGTCCTCGACCACCCTGACCCAGTTCCGCCACATGTCGATCTGCCGCTGGACCTCAGGGGGCTTCGGCCGCTCGCAGCCACCCACCAGCCCGGCCGCCGCGCCCAGGCAGGCCATGTAGAGCCGCACCGCTGTCGGATTCCGCATGCCATCGCTCCTTCCCAGCAGCCACGAACCAAGGAGAACGGGATTCGGGGATTCCTGGGATTTCAGGGATGTTGCCTGATGAATGGCTCCCATCTCTGAAATCCTCGAATCCCTGAAATCCCGTTCCTCCTCCCGGTCCGCGCGAGACCGTTGGGACCCGGCTACTTGTTGTACTGCGTCCGGATGGCCTCGCGGAGGGCGCGGTCGAGCGAGGCCTTGTCGCTGAGGTCCTGCTTGGCCATCTGCTCCTTAATGTAGGCGTCGCGCTTCTCGCTCAGCTCCTTGATCTGCGATTGGATCTCGGCGCGCTCTTTCGCCTTGGCGTCGAGGAACGCCCGGCGCTCCTCGAGCGTCATCTTGCGCATCTCCTCCGGCAGGTCCTCGCCCTTCACCTTCGCCAGGTCGAAGTCCTTCTGGTTCCGTGCGTCCACGAGGTCCCACGTCGTCACGTATAGGCCGGAGGCCTTCGATTGGGCCCGCTCGGCGGCCGCGCCGGGGGCCATCTTCGCGGCGTTCGCGTCCTGCGCAGACTGGTTCGCCGCGCCACGCTGGCCCTCCGCGCCGAAGGCGACGTAGGTGGTGTTGAGTTTGGCGCTGAGCTCGGCGAGCTTCTTGTCATGCGGCGTGTTGATGACGACGGTGCCGCGGTCCTGGTCGATGAAGGCGTACTGCCCGTCGGCCCAGGCGGCGGCGTCGGCCCAGCCGGTCCGTCGTCCGACCTCGTCGGGGCCGCAGTGAATCGTGTTCACGATGATGCCGCTGCCGGCCGCCGCCTTGCAGATGTCCTGGAGCTTGTAGGTCTGCTCGTCCTGGGTGGCGGGCTCGTTGCCGGCGACGAAGATGATCCGCAGCGCCCGCCTGTCCTTGCTCCATTCAAGCTCCTTCGTGGCGGCCCGGATGACGCGGGCGACGTACTCCGTCCCACCGTTGGTCCGCAGGGGGAAGAGCCTTCCGTACACGGTGTCCAGGTCCGTCGTCAGCGGGCAAAGCTGTTGCACCCACCCCGTGTCGCGCGACAGCCCGCTGTTGCCGTAGTGGTACAGCGCCACCCGAAGCGACGGCCGGGGCTTCTGCGTCGCCAGCTCGTTCACCACCGCCCACAGCTTCTGCTTGGCCGACTCGATCAGACCGCTCATGGAGCCCGACGTGTCCAGACAGATGGCCAGGTCCACCGGGCGGGGCGCAACGATGGGGGCGACTCTCTCCGAGGCGGCCTCCGCGGCGACAGCGGAGGCACCCAGAGCAGCGGCGGCCAGCACGGCCAGAAAGGCGATTGCGGTGCGTGTCATGGCTTGTCTCCTTGGCTTCGGCGTTCACCCAGTTGGACGCCCCGGCCGGCATGGAGTTCCCCCGAATCGCCGGCGGCGCAGAAAGACGCCGCCGACGGTGCGAAGCCGCCGACGGCGACTGCGGCCGAGAGGAGTCGAACCTCCACTTCCCGAAGGAAACAGGCACCTGAAGCCTGCGCGTCTGCCAGTTCCGCCACGGCCGCGGCTTTCGGGCGCGCCGGCGCCCGCGAACCACTCTAATCTATCGGATGGCGTCGGCGAGTCAATAAGCCCTCAACCGGAATCGCCCGCCGGCGCCTCAGCCGCCCGTCGCCTGACGGGCCCTGTGGACGGCTCGCAGCAGGTCGTCCTTGCCGATCCCGCCGGGGAGGTAGATCGGCTCGCCGCCGGGCGCGAAGACGGCCGTCAGCGGCGGGGCGCCGCGCATCCGCTCCAGCAGGTCGCTCGCCGGCGTCCCCTTGTCGGTCACGTCGGCGACGAAGTATGCCACGTCCGCCTGCGCGAGGACGCGCTTCACCTCCGGGTCCTGGTAGACGCGCCGCTCGACGACGATGCACTCCAGGCACCAGTCGGCGGTGAACTTGACCACCGCGACCTTGCCGTCCGCGACGGCGGCCGCGATGCGCTCGTCGATCGCGCCCGAGGCCGCCCGTGCCCCGGCGGGCACGGTGGCAGCGCCCGACCGTGCGGCGGCGTCGGGGCTTTCGCTGGTCTTCCCGAGCATCCACAGGCCGGCCGCGACGGCGAGCACGGCGGCGATGCCGCGAACGAGGAGCTTTTGCCTCAGCGGGGCGTCGTAGCGGACCCACCGGCCCCACATCCAGAGGGCGAAGCCGAGGACGACGGCGTAGGCGATGGCCCAGGGGGCGCCCGCGCCGAGCGTGCTGAACAGCCACACCGCCACCGGCAGCAGCACGAAGCCCATCGTCTGCTTCAGCAGCTCCATCCAACGTCCGGGCTTCGGCAGCTTGTCCACGAGCTTCGGGAAGGCGGTCAGCACCGCGTGCGGGGCCGCCATGCCGACGCCCATCAGCAGGATGGCCGTGGTGCCGAGCCAGAGCGGCTGCCCCTGCGCCCAGCCCAGAATGCCGATCACGAAGGCGGCACTGCACGGCGTGGCGAGGATGGCCATCATCAGGCCCATGCCGATGGCCCCGGCGTGGCCCTGGCGTTTCCGGCCGCCCTCCATCTGGGCGACCTTCGACGGCACGGTGATCTCGAACGCCCCGAAGAGGTTCGTCGCCAGGGCGACTACCAGCAGCCCCAGCCCCACGCGCACGCCGCGAATCTGCCAGTGCTCGCTCCAGTTGAGCGCCCGCCCGACGGTTAGCTTGACGGTAGCGTTGGCGGCCGCCACGCCCGCGAAGAACAGCACGATTCCCGCCGCGAAGCCCAGCCCCAGCGTGACGAACCGCCGCCGCGACTCGCCCGCCATGTTCACCAGGCTGTAGATCCGCAGCGGGATGATCGGCAGGACGCACGGCATGACGTTGAGGATCAGCCCCGCCAGCAGCGCCGCCGCGAGCGCCACAACCACGCTGTAGTCCGGGGGCGGCACCGGCGGCAGCCGATCCAGGCGCAGCGCGCCGCCCGGCCCGCTCGGCGCCTGGGCCCTCGCCTGCGCCAGGCCGGCGGAGATGGTCACGTCCGCGGACCAAGCGGGGTTGTCCTGCGGCGTCCGGCCCACCGTCACCGAGGTCTGCGCGATGACTTCGCTCGCCCCGCGCAGGCTGATGCACACGTCCTTGCACACCTGCCCGTCGACCTGAACGATGATCGTCCTGTCGCCGGGCTTGGCGGCCTCAGGCACCGTCACCGGCACGTACGCGACAAGGCGGTTCTTGTAGCCGTAGTACGACTCGCCCCCCCTGCCGGCCAGCTCGTACTCAAACTGCTTCGCCGGCGGCCAGAGCGTCTTGCCCACCTTGAGCTCCCCGGCCGACACCTCGATCTTCGCCGGCATCAGCTTGACACCGCCGGGCGTTCCCGGCCGAGGACCGTAGTACACCCAGCCCCCGTCGAGCCGGATGTCCACCGCCACGTGGAACGTCTGGCCGGCCGTCGCCTGCGTCAGTTGTGGCACGAGCACGGCGCGCACGGGGATGGCCCGCCGCGGGGCAAGCGCGCCGGGCCCCGGCACGTCCGTCAGGCCGGGGAACGCCGGCGCCCGCTCAGTCGGCTGCGGCCATGCTGACGCGGCAACAGCCAAGGCCACCAAAGGGACCGTCAGTATTCGGATCCGCATCTCCTGGCTCCCGTGCTGGCGGCCGGATGGGCTGCTCTCGGGCATTCTACCGGCCCGGCGGCGTTCATCCCACTGAACGGCCCTGTTGCCGCCTCGGGTTCCGGCAAAAACGGCGAAGCATTCCGCCCGAGGTGGCGTTAGACTCAACGAGGTCTGATGGGCAGGTACGCCATGCGCCACTTCGGCTTGACGGCGGTGATTGCGGCAACGCTGGCGGCGACCTCGCCCGCGGACGTGGTGTACCTTCGCAGCGGCGACAGCTACGACGGCACCGTCGTCAAACAGGACACGGAGGAGGTGGTCATCCGCGTCGGGGAGAAGCTCGTCAAGATCGCCGCGGAGGACGTGCTTCACGTCAAGCTCGACAAGGCCACTCAGGCGGCCCCGCCGGCGAGCACCGGCGGCGGGGACGACGGCGCGATTGCCGGAGGGATCGCCCCCGGCGCCGCCACGACGGGCCTGCGGGAAGCCCCCTTCACGCCCGATCAGGCCACCCGCCCCGAGACGCTTGTTTTCCAACTGATGCGGAGCCTGATGGCGCTGCCCGCCGGCGGCGAACGGGCCGCCCTGCGGAAGCAGATCGGGCAGTGGCGCATCTCCGTCCACGACCGCCTGCGGCGCGTCGGCGCCGACTGGGCCGACCCGAAGGCCATCGTCAAGCTCCGCCAGACCTACATCGAGGAGCTGAAGGAAGCCCAGGAGCTTGCCCGCAAGCCGCTGACCTATCTCACGTCCACCTATACCCGCAAGCGCCAGCGCGATATCGACGCCGCGAAGCGGGAGCTGGCCGCCGCCATGGTCAAGGTCCGCGCGGCGGCGGGGAACTGGCCCGACCCCCTGCTGCGGGACTTCCTGCTCGGCATCGGGTATCTGACGGAGGAGAACTGGTCGGCGGCGGCCCAGAAGCTCCGAGGCTGCGTGCAGACGGCACCCCGCGTCGCCGGATTCCGACAGGCACACGGGATGGCGATGCTCTCGCTCGAGCGCCCGGTGGACGCCCTCGTGGAGTACACCGACGTCCTGCGGATGCTCCCCGGCTCGCGCGACGCCCTCACGCTCGTCCAGGACGCCATGAAGAAGACTCCCGGCGGGCTCATCAAGGGCCCGGAGTTCCTGGCGGCCAAGGCGCTGTTCGATCAGTACGAGGAGCTGCCGAAACGGGCCTACGCCCGCCGCGGCGAGACATGGCTGATGCCCGGCCGCGACTGGTACGTCAATGAGCGGGAGATCCTGCCGACGCCGCCGTACGACCGGCTTGTGTTCCGCCAGGCCGTCGCCGTGCCCGTGACGAAGGAGCTGCTGCTTGTGGATGGCGAGGCCGTCGCGGACGCGGAGGACGTGTTCGTCGCCGTGGACGCCAAGACGGTGGTGGCGGCGCAGGTCCGCCGGCTATCGTACCATGGCGTGACGAAGACCCCGCCGGTGAGCTTCCTCGTCGTCGACGGGTACGAGTTCACCCCCGTGGCGTTTGACGCGGGCATCCAGGCCGGACGGAACGAGCCCGTCCTGCTCTATGGGCTGAACCACTTCGAGGAAATGGGCCACGCCGTTCGCGAGGTGGCCACGCGCGTCGCCGGCGCCGGCGAGAACGGGG
>CAZMDT010000160.1:0-7016 GCA_964564965.1 uncultured Planctomycetaceae bacterium
TGCCGCTGGCGGCCATCCTGGTGTGGTTCAACTACCTCGACAACCTGAACTTCCCCATCATTCCGCAGCGCGTCGTCCCGGAGGCCCGCCGGCGCGGCATCACCGTCACGGCGATGAAGCCGCTGGCCGACGGCTTCCTGCACCGCTGCGTCGACCGGGCGATCCGCTACGTTCTGGGCGCCGGCGCCGACGTGGCCGTGGCGGGCACGAACGCGCCGCAGCAGGTGGCGCAGGTGGCGGCGGCGGTGCGGCAGCCGCCGGCTGACGAGGCCGAGCGCGAGCGAATCCTCGCCGAGGCGCCCGAGCTGGGGTGCTACGTGTGTCGCCGCTGCGGGCGATGCCCCGAGCCGCTGATGGACACCTTCCGCCTGGAGGGGGAGCACGACCGGCAGATGATCGACTTCCTGCCGCACGGGCCGGCGGAGGCGGCGCTGCGGAAGGTGCTGTCGCGGTGGTTCGGGCACGACGCGGCCGCGAGGGAGGCGTTCGCGGCGTCCGGCCGGCAGGCGGGGCAGCTCGTGGCCGCAGGCGAGCGGGTGGAGTGCCCGTACGGCATCGACGTGGCGCGGAAGGCCCGCCTGGCGACGACGAAGCTGACCGGGGGGCGCGTGACGCTGGTGTGAGGGCGCGTGGGCGGGCGGCTCAGCGCGGATTCCCCGGATGGGCACCAAGGGGACCGGAGGCGACGGGAACGGTCTGCGCCAATCAGCCGCAGACGGCCGCTTGCCGGGTCGCTCGCCCCGCGATAGCGTCGGCCGCCGGCCGGAGGTGCCCCGCGCCGAGCAGGAGGAGTGCTTGCCGATCTCACGATCGGTGGTAGACTCCCCGGAAAGGCCGACGGGGGCCGTCGGCCGAAGGACATACGGGAAACCCCGGCACAGAGGACTCGAATGAAATCCGTCGTACTCATGGGCGATTCCATCCGCATCGGCTACCGGAGCGTCGTGCAGCAGAGGCTTGCCGACGTGGCGGAGGTCTGGGGGCCGGAGGACAACGGCCGAACCACCGTCTATACGCTCGAGAATCTCAACGCGTGGCTGGCCGGCCGAAGCCCGGATCTCGTTCACGTCAACTGCGGGCTGCACGACATCCACCGGGAGCGGGGTCAGGCCGCCACGGCCGTGCCGCTGGAGGAGTATGCCCGGAACGTCGCCGCCATCCTCGAGGCCCTCAAGGCCCTGCCCGGCGCAACCGTGGTGTGGGCGCTGACGACGCCCATCAACGCGCAGCGGCACCGAGAGAACAAGCCGTTCGACCGCGACGAGGCCAACGTTGTCGCGTTCAACGACGCCGCGCGGCGAGTGGCGGAACAGCGCGGCGTGCCGGTCGACGACCTGTTCAGCGTCGTGGAGGCCCACGGGCGGGACCCACTGCTGCGGGCCGACGGGGTGCACTTCACGGACGAGGGCTACAACCTGCTGGGCACGCACGTGGCGGGCTTCATTCGCCGGCTGCTCTGATGCCGGTCGTCGCTCCCGCGGCGCCTGTGGCGCTTTGCCAAGCTCCTTGTGCTGCGGACCATCCCCCGGCTGCGCGAGAACCGGAAGTCCGATGGCAGGTGGCACCATGGTGATCCGTGGTGCGATCGCGGCTGCGGTAGGTGCCCGGATGCCCGAGGAGCGGCCGATGCCCGCTTGCCGGCGTCCGGAAACAGCTTGTCGATGTCCGGGAACGCGATAGAATCGCCGAAAAGGCCCGCGGCGGCCGTCGGTGCAGGCCCACATGGGAAAATCCGGCTTATGTTGCCTTGCCGCTGTTTGCCTGGCTGCCCTGCCCGTGCCGGGGCAGACCACGCCCATCGACGCGACGCCGCCTGCCGGCCAGCCTGGCCTGGCCTCGCAGAGCGTTCGCATCCTTGACGGGGCCGACGACGCGGAGGAGCACGCCGACGGGACCGTCGTGCTGTCGAGTTCCGACCTGGAGTTGGCACACGACGACAGCTCCCCTCCAGGCGACAACCAAAAGGTGGGCATCCGCTTCCGCGGGCTCAAGGTGCCCCCGGGCGCCGTCCTGACGAAGGCGTACGTGCAGTTCACGGCCAAGGACGCCGAGGGCGGCGCCTGTTCACTGACGATCCGCGGCGACGTGACGGCCGGCGCGTCACCGCTGAGGGAAAGGGCCCGGGACATTTCCTCGCGGAAGCTCACCGTCGCGGCCGTGAGGTGGGTCCCGCCGCCGTGGGACGAGCCCCGGGCGGCCGGGCCCGCTCAGCGAACGCCGGACCTGTCGGGAGTAGTCCGGGAGATGATCGCCGCCCCCGGCTGGGCGGCCGGAAACGGCGTGGTGTTCGTCATAACGGGCCAAGGGGTGCGACGGGCCTGGTCCTATGACGGCAGCACCCGGGGCGCGCCGCGTCTGTACGTGGAATGGCGGGCGCCGCGGGCCCCTGCCGCGGCGCCGGGGGCCGCGTCGTCACAGCCACCGCAGGCCGCGCCCGTGCCTCATCAGCCACCGCCCCCGCCGCCCCAGACCACCAGCCAGGCCGTCAACGCCCTCATCGATAACCTGCTGGCGACGGGCGAACGGATGCTGGAGCTTCCCCTTTCGATGCTGACGGCGTTCATCGCGGCTGCGGCAGCCATCCCGGGCCTGCTCATCCTGCTGATCTGCCGCAAGGGCAAGCGTCCTCGGCTCCGGCGCGGGCTATGGATCTCGCTGGGGGTGCTGGTGGCGTTCCTGCTTGCGTTCATCGTGGACCGGAAGTTCGCGCGCCTGCGGGACGACGTTCGCCAACTTCGCTCCCGGGCCAGCGCCACGGCCATCGCCGGCCTCGCGGCCACCCGGCCCGCCTCGGAACGCGGATCGTTCCTGTTCGACGTCCCGCAGGCGGAGGAGGCCCTCTCGGGCGCGTTCGGAGAAGCCACCGTGCTGCCGGTCGTCCACGATCCCGCCATCGACGTCGTGCAGGTGCGCATCCGCGATCCCCTGGCGCAAGCATATCTGGCCGTTGTGGACCTCCAGGGCCCGGGCCTGGAAATCCGCCTGGGCACGGACCTCCAGACCAAGACGCTCACTTCCGACTTCGCGCGGGAGCACCATTGTGCGCTGGCCATCAACGGCGAGGCAGGCCGGTCGCCCGCCGCGAACTCAGGGCTCGGCGACTGGAAGGGCAATCTGGTCTATCAAGGCCATGCCATTCTGCTCGAAGACTCCGACGCTCGCCCGTTTCTCTCCTTTGACCGGAGGAACCATGCCGCGTACTCGCCGGCCGCGGCGGTTGACACGGCCGTCACGCAGGACAGGTACAATGTCATCTGGGGCCGGTGGGACGCCGTTCTCGACGGCGAGGTCCCACCAGGAGGCCGAGATCGCCAGCCGCGAACCGCCATGGGGATCAACAGGGACGGGACGCTGCTATTCCTGCTGGTCGTCGACGGCCGACAGCCGAACTACAGCATGGGGCTGACGAAGCAAGACACGGGCAGGCTGCTGAAGGCGTTCGGGGCATGGAACGGAATGCTGTGCGACGAAGGAGGGTCGTCGTGCATGTACGTGTCCAGGCTCGGGGGAATCGTCAACATTCCATGCGACCGCGGCGCAAAGGAACGCCCGACCTACACGCACTTCGGGATCGCCGCGCGCGAGGTGCCGTAGCCTGCGGACTCCCCCTCAGGTGCCGCCCCCCCGACGGCGCCCGGCCTCGCCACCGGAGGCGGATCCCTGAGGGGCCGCCCGGCGAAGACGCTAGGCCCTCTCGTCGTCGTCACCGGCCAACCGGTAGCCGACCCCGCGCACGGTCTGGATGTACCGGCGCGCCTCGCCGAGCTTGCGGCGCAGCCCGGTGACGTGCACGTCGATCGTCCGGTCGGTGACCACGGCGTCCGCGCCCAGCGCCTTGTCGATGAGCTGGTTGCGGGTGAGCACCCGCCCCCGGGCCGCCACGATCGCCCGCAGCAGCCGGAACTCCGTGAGCGTCAGCGCCGCCGGCCTGCCGCCCACCTCCACGAGATGGCGCTGGTTGTCGATGCGGATCGGCCCGGCCGTCAGGATCTCCTGCTCGCCCGCCTCCGCCGGCTCCGACCGGCGCAGCACGGCGCTGACCCGCGCCATCAGCACCGACATGCTGAACGGCTTGGTGACATAGTCGTCCGCCCCGATGTGCAGCCCCAGAACGACGTCGCTTTCCTCGCTGCGGGCCGTCAGCATGATGATGGGAACCCGGGCGGTCCGCGCCTCGGCGCGGAGCTTCGCGGCCAGCTCGGTGCCCGACAGCCTCGGCAGCATCAGGTCCAGCAGCACGAGGTCCGGGGGATTGGCGCGAATCCTCTTCAGGCCCTCCTGCCCGTCGTGCGCCACCTCCACGTCGTAGTGCTCGCGCTTCAGCCGCAGGGCCACCAGCTCGGCCATGTCCGGCTCGTCCTCCACGAGGATGATCCGCTTTCTGCCCATGGCCGGCGCATTGTAGCGAACGCCGCGCGGGGCGGATAGCGGCCCCCGCCAGACTTAACGGAATCTTAAGAATGGCCAAGTCCTCCCTTAACGGGCCGGTCCCACAATGAATGCGCCGCAACGAGGCGTCCACGGAAGGATCGCTCGAAGAGATTCCGGCCTGCGTGGTGCGCGTTGCGGGTGGTGGGTTTCGGGAGCTGCTGGGTTCGGTACAGACGCGGTCGCGGGACTGGCCCGCGACCCCAGCCGACATCGCAAGGAGACGGGACATGATGCGGACACTGGATGCAGCGTTGAAGGCGGCGTTGCTGGTCGCCGCGTGCGGCTTGCCGGGGCAGGCGCTCGCGGCGGATTCGCTTCAGCTTGACGGTTCCACGACGGTCGGCCCGATCGCCGACGCCTTCGCCGAGTACTTCATGAAGCACAGGCAGGTGAAGGTGACCGTGAAGAAGACGGGCAGCGGCGACGGCGCGGCGGCGCTGCTGGACGGGCGGTGCGACATCGCCGACATGAGCCGCTTCATGAAGGACAAGGAGTTCAAGGCGGCGGTGGAGAAGGGGATCTTCCCGGTGGCGCACGTGGTGGCGCTGGACGGCGTGTGCGTGATCGTGCACCCCAGCAACCCCGTCAAGGACCTCACGGTGGACCAGATCCGGAAGATCTACACCAACGAGATCACCGACTGGAAGGACGTCGGCGGGGCGCCCGGCCCGATCGTCGCCCTCAGCCGCGATTCCTCCTCCGGCACCTTCGAGACCTTCGAGGGCCTCGTCATGAACAAGGCCAAGATGGGCAAGGTCGAGTACACCAGCTCCAACCCGGACATGCACGCCCGGGTGAGCAACAACACGAACGCCGTCGGCTACGTCGGGCTGGGCTTCGTGGACGCCAAGGTCAAGGCGGTGAAGGTCAACGACATCCTCCCGACGCGCAAGACCATCGCCTCCGGCGTGTACCCCATCGCCCGTCCGCTGTTCATGTTCACCAACGGGTACCCCAAGCTCGGGTCGGCCGTCTACGCGTTTGTCACCTTCCACCTGAGCGAGAAGGGCCAGGAGATCGTCGAGTCCAAGGGCTTCGTCCCCGTGACGGACTACTAGCGGGCGACGTTGCCCCAAGGCCTTGCCGATGCCGCAAAGCGCATTCGATCTCGGCACGGAGCGTGCGGCAGCGGCCGACGTTGATCGGCCGCTGCTGCTCACGCCCGGTCAGGACATGGCGGGCTTCATCTCCCGGCTGCTGGGGAAGGTCTTTCTGACCACGGTGGCCTCGCTGACGATCCTGACGGTGCTGCTGATCTTCGCGTTCATCATCAAGTACGCCTGGCCGTTCTTCACGAACCGGTCGGCGGCGGAGCTGTACACCAGCAGCCGCTGGTATCCCACCCACGACGACGCCGAGTTCGGCGCCCTGGCGATGTTCTACGGGTCGGGGATGGTCACCGTCGGCGCGATGGTCGTGGCGGTGCCGCTGGGGCTTCTGGCGGCGGTGTTTCTCAGCGACATCGTCGCGTTCCGCATCCGCCAGATCGTCAAGCCGGTCATCGAGATTCTGGCGGCGATTCCATCGGTGGCGCTGGGGTTCTTCGCGGTGCTGGTGGTGGCCCCGTGGCTCCAGCAGACGTTCGGGCTGCCCACCGGGTCCAACGCCCTGAACGCCTCGCTGCTGCTGGCGTTCATGGCCATGCCGACCATCGTGACCATCTCCGAGGACGCCCTGACCGCCATCGGTCGCGACCTGCGCGAGGGCGCCTACGCCCTCGGCGCCACCCGCGCCGAAGTGATCTGCAAGGTCGTCATCCCCGCCGCCCACAGCGGCATCATCGCCGCCGTCATCCTCGGCGTCATGCGGGCGGTCGGCGAGACGATGCTCGTGTGGATGGCCTCGGGCGGGACGCCGTTCGTGCCGCGCCCGTGGTGGAACCTGACGGCCTCCGTGCGGACGCTCACGGCCACCATCGCCCAGGAGATGGGCGAGGCGCCCTCCGGCGGCGTCCACCGCCAGGCGCTTTTCGCCCTGGGGCTGTCGCTGCTGGCGGTGACGTTCGTGCTCAACCTCGTCAGCGAGTACTTCCTCGCCCGGGCCAAGCGGGCCGTCGCCGGGAGGGCCAAATGAGGCGCCGCCTGCGATTCCTGCTCGACCGGCTATTCACCGGCAGCGCCGGCCTGTCCATCCTCCTGATGGCCGCCGCGCTGGTGGTCGTGCTGGGCCCGATCCTCTACCGCGGCTCCCAGGCCGTCTTCTTCCGCGGCACGGTCGAGTTCCGCAAGATGCAGCTCGGGGAGTTCGGCCGGGGGGACAAGGCGGCAGTGGCGCAGGAGACGGCCGAGACGAACGCGGCCCGGGAGCCCGTGTACGAGCTGATGGACCGGGCGTCGGTGGAGATGGGCCTGGACACGGAGGCGTACGAGCGCGGGCTGAAGCGCATCCGCCGGGGCTTTCGCGGGCAGCGCCGCCAGGAGGAGTTCAAGGAGGCCCTGCGTCGGCGCATCGCCGAGGGCGGCGCCTGCGCGCAGCAGCTCGCCGCCCTCTCCCGCGAGCGGCTGCGCCTCGACGTGCCCCGCCACGCTTACGTGATCGAGGAGCTTGAGGCACAGCGGATTACCGATGACGAGATGGCCGAGCTG
>CAZMDT010000161.1:0-6960 GCA_964564965.1 uncultured Planctomycetaceae bacterium
GCTTGCTGGCCCGCCTGTTGACCCGCCTGTTGACCTGCGGGTTGAGCCTGGTCGGCGGCGAGGCGATTCATCTCGGCGGCGAGCTGCTTCTGGGCCTCCCAGAGCTGATTGGCCTTCTGTTGCATCTCGGCCGGAACGGGCTGGGCGCCTTGCTGCCCAGCCTGGCCTTGTTGCCCCTGCTGCCCAGCCTGCCCTTGCTGCCCCTGCTGACCTGCCTGTTGACCAGCCTGTTGTCCGGCTTGCTGACCGGCCTGTTGACCGGCCTGTTGTCCGGCTTGCTGACCGGCCTGCTGGGCGGGCCGGCCCTCGACGGCCTGCTGAAGCCTGTCGGCTGCCTCGTTCGCCGCCTTCGCCGCCTCGCCGACGTTGCCCCGGGCGAGCTGCCCCGCGGCGTCGTTGGCCTTGACGGCGGCCTGCTGGGGCGCCTGGGCGGCGTTCGGCGCGGCCTGGCCGACCTCGGCGGCGAGCTTGGCCGCCTCCTGCGCCACCTGCTGCTGGCGGTTCACGAGCTGCTGCACCTGGTCGGCGTTGGGCGGCTGCCCCTGGTTGGCCTGCGCCGGTTGGGCGGGCTGCCCGGGCGCGACGGCGCCTTCCTGCGCCTGCGGCCCCTGCGCGGGCTGCCCCTGCGCGGGCTTCGCACCGGCGGCGTCGCCCTGCTGCGGCTGGAGGCCGGCGGCGTCACCGGCCTGCGGCGGGGCCTCTTGCGAGGCGGCCCCCTGCTGGACGGCCGGCGGCACCCCGCCGTCGCGCCGGACGTCCATCTCGCCGCCCTCGGGAACGGCGAGCTGCTCGCGCATGTCCTCGAGCAGCTTCTCGTCGCGCTTGGCCATGGCGAGGAGTTGGCGTGCGGCTTCCTCGGGGCCGTCGGGCTCGATCATCTCGCCGGCCATCTCGTCGGCCGCGGCCGCGGCGTCGAGCGCGCCCGCCGCGAGCGGGTCGCCCCCGGCCCCCAGGGCGGCCGGCCGCTCCGGCGGACTGATAAACAGCTCGAACTGCTCGCTGCGCCCGACCTGCCCGTCGGGCGGGAGGATGTCGCGGGCCTCGACGTGGCACAGCAGGGCGGTGCCGGGCTCCGCCAGGCGGCGGACGGGCAGCGACGCCCGGGTCTTGCCCGACGGCTCGTAGGTGAGGGGAATGCGCGTCACCTTGCGCATCGTGTCGCAGACCAGCTCCACCTTCGAGATGCCGAAGTCATCCGACACATCGGCGGCCAGCTCGAGGATCCCCGTCGCCGGCAGCTCCACGCGTTCCGTCGGCGTGATGAGCCTCACCGTCGGCGGGCGGTCGACGAGCGGGGTGATGTCGTACCAGGGCGTCGGCTCGCAGACCACGCCCTCGTACGTCGTGCGGTAGACGATGCGGTACTTGTCGGCGCCCTGGATGACGAAGCTGCCGGTCATGTACCTCCCGGCCTGGCCGGCCTCGCCGCCGTCGATGGCCATGCGGTACGCCGCCGCCCCGCCCTCAAACTCCAGCGTCGCCGACGCCACCGGCAGGTTGGCGCGGGCCCGGAGGGTCGCCCGGGTGCCGGGCAGGGCCTCGATGGCCCATTCGCGGCGGATCATCGGCTGCGGCGTGTAGGGGCGAATGTACTCCGGGCCGAGCAGGCGGACCTCCTCGAGCCCTACCGTCGGCTTCGGGAGCACGACGATCGAGCGCCGTGGACTGACGGCGTCGCCGCAGCGGATGTCGAAGACGGCCTCGCGTCCGGCGGCCGACGCCCGCCAGTGGTGCGTGTAGCGCATGGCGCCGTCGTCGGTCTCGCCCTCGGTGGTCATCGGGAAGTCGTCATCGGGCAGGAAGGTGATCCCGCCGTCGCGGCTGAGGCGGAGGGTGGCCGCGCCGTCGCCGTGGCGGACGTCGCAGGCGAACTCGACGATGGCGCCCGTGACCACGACCGCGCCGGCGGGTGGGCGGAGGTGGGTGATCTGTGTCAGGCGGGGCGCCGGGGCCTCGTCCCCGAACAGCCGCGCCACCGACGGCCAGGGGGCCTTCCCGCTCACGGCGCAGTAGATCAGGAACGCCGCGCACGCCGCCGCGCAGACGATGCCCGTCTTCAGCACGCGGCGCATGGTCACCGACGACTCCACGTCGACGGCGGCGACCTCCTGGGCCGTGTGGCGCTTGATGGCGGCGAGCAGGCCGCCGTGAACGGACGGGTCGCCGCTGAGCTGGAGGGCGGCCGTCAGGTCGTTGCGGAACTCGGGGTGGGCCTTCTCGATGAGGCGGGCGACGTAGAGGTTGCTGAGCCGGCGGACGAGGGGATAGAGAATCGTCACGACGAGCAGCGCCACCTCACACAGCAGCAGTCCCCAGCGCAGGGCGGCGCGGGCGCCCTCCGGCAGGCCGTCCGGCACGAGGTGGTCGCCCACCACCGCCACCAGCAGGAACGCCACGCCCAGGGCGATCATCGTCAGCCCGGCGCTGAGCAGCCCCACCAGGCGCATCCGCCCCTTCGTCATCCGCAGGGCGTACTCCAGGAACAGCTCGCTGTCCCGCGTGCTCACCCGCTTGCCCATCGTTCGCTCCTGTGGCAGGCGCAGAGCCCAAGCCCGTGCCTCTACTACCATTCTAACACCGTTTGGACGGCGGGGAGCCGCATCCGTTCCCCCGCCCCCGGCCGAACGCACGCCGCGGCCGCGTGTTGCCTACCTGGCGGCGGCGGGGGCGGGGCGCTCAGCCGGGGCGGGCGCGGGCTCGCCTTCGGCAGGGGCGGGCGCGAGGGCGTCCCAGTGGCGCTGGTTGAAGATGCAGCCGGGGTCGCCGGCGTCGAGGCGCCCGAAGTACGCATCGGCGCGCGCCCGGCACCCCCCGCAGTAGTTCCGGAACACGCACACGCCGCAATGCCCGCCGCGGCGCTCGCGGTCGTTCAGCAGCTCGTACCAGGCCCCCTCGCGGAAGATCTCCGCCAGCGGGCGCTCGCAAACGTTACCCATAACGCAGTGCGAAAGGTACACGCAGGGGGTGACGTCGCCGTTCGGCTCGACGCAGGCGTACGTCCGCCCCGCCCCGCAGCCGCCGAGGTACTTCGCCACCACGCGGGCCTTCACGCCGCTGCCGGAGCCGGCGTGCGAGCAGGCCGCCCGCCCCGCCGGCGAGCCCGCCAGACAGACGCGCCCCAACTGCGGCGCGGTGGAGATCACGCCGATCCGCCCCGCCTGCATCGTCTCGTTCAGCCGCTCGAGCAGGCGCTCGCGCTGCCGCGGGGTGATGTCGTCCGCCGCCATGCCCGACCCGCGCCCGACGGGGACGAAGTTGAAGTGCGCGAAGCAGCTCGCGCCGAGCCGCTCGGCGAAGGCGATCATCCCGGGCACCTCGTCGATGTTCCGCCTGTGGACGCACATGGCGATGCCGAGGCGGAGCCCCTCGGCGGCGACGACGGCGCGGGCGCCCTCGACGGCGCGCCGCCACATGCCGGCCACGCCGCGGAAGGCGTCGTGACGGGCGGGGTCGACGGAGTCGAGCGAGATCTCCACGTAGCGGGCGCCGGCGTCGGCGAGGCGGGCGGCGAGGCGGGGCGTGAGCGTCGTGCCGTTGGTGGCGATGGAGACGTGCATGCCGGCCTCGGCGGCGCGGCGGACCACCGGCAGCAGGTCGGGGCTCATCGTCGGCTCCCCGCCCGACAGCGCGAGCATCGGCACCGAGGCGGCGTCGAGCTGCTCGAGGAGGCCGAGCTTCTCCTCAAGCGTCAGCTCATCGGCCAGCGGGCGCTGCCCCGAGCTCTGGTAGCAGTGGCGGCAGGCGAGGTTGCAGCGATTGGTGAAGTTCCACACGACGAACAGCGGGGCCAGGAACCGCTGCGGCACGGTCAGGCCGAGCGCGGCGATGCTGCGGCCCGTGGCGACGATGCCGCGGACGGTGGCGCGGAACTGCCTCCCGCGGCCGCGGAAGCGCGCCCACGCCTCCGGCGAGGCCAGGCGGTCCATCAGCAGGTGCAGCGGGCGGTAGAGCAGGCGGTCGCGGGCGCCAGCGGCGGGGTCGCGGTAGCTGGTGAGGATGCGGTCGAGGTGGCTTGTGCCGTCTCGGCGCCGGCGGGCGAGCCGCCCGAGGAGCCAGCGGACGCATCGGCCGCGGACCCAGCGCTCCAGCGGGTGGTGGTCCTCGAGGCGGAACACCCCGGCCTCGAGGCCGTCGGCCAGGGCGGCGCTGCGGCGGGCGCAGTCGGCGCTGGTGACGTACCCGTCGGCGGCGCCTTCGGGGACGGGCGAACGCGGCGTGCGGCGGGTGGGGCGGGCCATGACGACGGCGCTTCGGGCGCGGCTAGGGCGTCCGCGGAATGATCTCCACGAACTCGGCGGCGCGGACCTCCTCGCGCCCGTTCATGTGGGCCTCGAGGCGGAGCAGCTCGCCGACGGGCCAGTCGGGCTCGACGGTCAGCCGGATGGCCGTGCTCTTCTGCTGCCCGGGGCGGAACGTCCACGATTCCATCACGCCCGCCGTCCCGCCGGGGTAGGTGTGGACCTCCTCCCATCCGGTGCCGCGGTTGTGCGACACGGTGAGGTAATACGCCACGCTGCCCCACCGGTGGACGACGACGGGCTCGTCGGAGACGTTGGTCGTGGTGACGGTGACGGTGAAGGAATCACCGGGCTCGTAGGCGCCCGCGGGGACGGCGAGGACGACGCGGAAGGGCCCGACGGTACGGATGGAGGTTCCCTCGGCGGGTGTGGGCCGGCCCCGCCAGAAGCAGCCGCCGGACGCCAGGCAGGCGCCCGCCAGCAGCACGGTCAACAGCGATCGGTTCGTCATGGTCGTTTCTCCGCGAATGCTGAGGCGCCCCGGCGCGCCGCGCCTCCGGCGGGCGCGCGGCGCCGGGCGTCCGTGGGGTCACCGGGCGGAGCTGCCGCCCCGGCGGCAAACGCACGCTCCACGGCCTGGCGGTACGACGGGCCGCAGTTGTACGTGCAGAACGGAAACACGCCCGCCGGCGTGGCGTATAGTATCACGCAGCGCTTGGCGCGCTCCACGTCGAAATTATACCGATCCTGAAAGTGCATGCCGGCGCAGAGCAGCGTCCTGTAGGTGAGCGCCTCGCCGGCGCCGCGCCCGACGCTCTTGTCCACGAGCCCCCGGAGCGATCGCATGAACCGGCGAAGGGTCAGCCCCGCGGGGGCGGCCCCGCGGCGGAAGTGCCGGCGGAACATCCGCAGCGTTCGCCAGCGGTCCAGCCGGGTGGCCCCGCCGCGGCGGCGGACCCGCGCGGCGATGCGGTTCATGTCCGTGAACATGCCCTCGATGTCGATCACCCGGGGCCAGGGGACCGCCTGCCCGTCCGGGGAGACCAGGAAGTACGTGCCGAAGGCGCAGTCGGGGTGGCAGGTCGGGCGGATCTTCGCCTCGCCGGTGAGCGCCTCGAGAAGCTGCGACAGGGGCACCACGAGGCTCAAGGGGTACATGTCGCGCAGCGTGCTGGCGCCCGAGGCCGCGGCGATGTCGTGCGCCAGGTCGCCGAGCGTGTAGCGCTGCCGGGCGCGTTCGCCCTCGTCGATCCGCCCGCTGAACGACACGGGCTGGTAGCTGATGGCGCTGACCACGTCGATGTTCGCCACGGCGAAGCGGAAGACGTCGCCCACGCCGGAATCGTTGACGCCCTTGACGATCGTCGGCACGAGGCAGACCTTCATGCCCGTCGCCCGGCAGTTCTCGATGGCGGCGAGCTTCCGGTCCCACAGGCCCGGATGCGCCCGCGTGTGGCGGTGGGCCGCCTCGCCGACGCCGTCGAACTGAAGATACAGCGTGTGGACGCCGGCGCCGGCCGCGGCACGGGCGAAGCCCGCCTCCGCAAACCGCAGGCCGTTCGTGGCGACCTGGATGTGGGAGAAGCCCATCCCGCGTGCGGCCGCGACGATGCGCAGGAAGTCGCCGTGCAGCGTCGGCTCGCCGCCGCTGAACTGGACCGCCGTGCAGGGCGTGGGGCGGAGGCCGCGGAGCACCTCGAGCTGCCGGACGATTTCCTCGTACGGCGGCTCGTAGACGTATCCCGCCGCCCCGGCGTTGGCAAAGCAGACGGGGCAGCGCATGTTGCAGCGGTTGGTCAGGTCGACCTGGGCCAGGACGGACCCGGAGAGGTGCTGGCTGCACAGCCCGCAGTCCGACGGGCAGCAGCGCCCATCCGCCACCTGCGGGGGCTGGTCCAGATGGCGTCGTGGTGGACCTCGCGGCGCCGCCACCTGCGGGGGCTCCTGCCCGGGCGGCTCCTCGTATGTCCACCACGCCGCCTTGCTGTAGAGCACCACGTCGGAGTTCACCAAGTCGCGCACGTAGCCGTGCTCGGGGCAGGTCTTCTCGGCCCACACCGCCCCGTCCTCCACGAAGTACCGCCCCAGGACCACGGCCGCGCAGTCGGGACACAGCGTTTCGACCGTGCGCGGCAGGCGGCGGATGACGGGGTGAATCCGCGCGCCGCCGAAGGTCCGCTCGCGGCTGCCGGGGAAGTCGCTGCGGGGGCGGGTCCAGATGGCGTCGTGGTGGACCTCGCGGCGCCGCCCGCAGCGGTCGCAGTGGTAGGTGAGCACGATCTGCTCGCCGGCGCGGTCGAACACGGCGGGCACCACGCGGCGGCAGGTGGGGCAGGTGGCCCCGAAATCGACCGGCAAACGGGCGTAGCGATCGGCGAATCGGCGGACGGCCTCGCGCAGGGAAGCCACGTCGCCGCCGGGCTCGGAGGGCGCGGCGGCCGCCGCGGGCCGCGACGGAAGGTCGGTCGAGCGTTCACAGAGAAACGATCGCGTCATCGCCTGGTTGGCCTTCCAACGCGCGCCCGGGCCGGTGCCGGTGGACAACTCATCGAGCCGGAAGAGTATAGCCCACGCGTCGCGCCGCCTCAAGCCGGCGCGGACTCAGTCCTCGAAGTACGCCGGGTACGCGCGGGGGCGCGTCTTGCGCTTGCGGTAGGCGGCGGCCAACTCCATGAAGATGTCCAGGTCGCGGTCCATGCTGCTGCTGGTGGCGTCGAAGTAG
>CAZMDT010000162.1:0-6896 GCA_964564965.1 uncultured Planctomycetaceae bacterium
TGCCCTTGTTCAGCCCAGCCTCGCGCCCGAAGATCTCCGCCAGCGCGCCGTACACCAGGTAGTCGATCGCCAAGTCCTTCACCCCGCCCTCGGCGTCATCCTCGACCACGCGGAGCGTGACCCCGTCGAAGTAGCCCCGCATGACCGCCATCAGCCGCTCGTCGCTCAGCTCCTGGATCGCGGACAGGCCCTTCGCGAGGATCTCACCATGGCTGCGGTGGCTGCCGTAGATGTGGTCGTCGACCGTCAGGTGGAACGCCTGCCCGACGGCCGCGGCCTCCTGGCCGATCGACAGGTGCGCCGGGCCTTTGTGGCTGTACTCGACGCCCATGTAGGCGCCGCGAAGCTTGATCTCGTTCAGCATCGTCTCGAACGCGCGGATGATGGCCATGTCGCGATGGATCCGCACGAGGTCCTCGCCGGCATACCGGACCAGCTCCTCCTTGACCGTCTTGTCGTACTGATTGAGGGGGATCGGCTTGAAATCGATCGACCCTCGCTTGCGGACCTCCTCGGGAATGACCATCTGACTCTTCGGCATGGGATGGCTCCTGTCGTCGCGCTCCTACGATTCCTTGGCCCTGCCGTCGTCGGCGCCCCCCGGGGTAATCACCGCAATCCCGCGATCACGGAAGAAGGCCTGCCACTCATCACTCGGGGGCTCGTCGGTAACGACGCGCCCGATCGCATCCCACTCGACGATCCGGTAAAGCGACGGCGTGGCGAACTTGCTGTGGTCCGCCACCAGGATCGCTTCGCGGGCGTTGCGCACCGCCAGGCGGAACAGGGCCGCGCTTTCGATGTCGCTCGCCGTCAGCCCGAACTCCGGACTCAGGCCATCCGTTCCGACGAATGCGGCATAGCCCCGGAGCTGCTCCAGCGTGGCCGTGGCAATCGGACCGACGGTATCCATGCGCTCCGAACGGTACTGCCCGCCCAGCAAGATCACGCTCACGCCCGGCGCGGCCAGCTCCTCCCCCAGCCGCACCGAGTTGGCAATCACCGACAGGCCCCGCCGCACCCGCAGGTGCCGGGCGATCTCGAAGCACGTCGTCCCGGAGTCCAGGAACACCTGGTCGCCGTCGCCCACCAGCCCGGCGGCGAGCCGCCCAATTGCCCGCTTTGCCTCGACGTTGCGCAGCGCCTTGGCACGGAACGACTGCCCGGCGTTCCGCGCCACGACGGCTCCGCCGTAGGCGAGCTGGATCTGCCCCTCATCAGCCAACGCGCGGAGGTCCCGCCGGATCGTGGCGTCCGATACGTCCAGCTTCTCGGCAAGCCCGCTGACGGTAACGTGCCCGTGCCGAAAGGCTTCGGCAAGAATCTTCTCGCGGCGCTGGATGGTCGCTGCTGTCATGTTCACCGGTGAGGCCGCCCCCGGCCCGCTCTGTCTGCTAGCAGTAGACCACAAATCGACATCAAATTCAACACAAAACTTTTCTTTTCCTGCTTGATTTATGCTCGGTCTTATCGTATTCTTGCTGGTATCTTGGAGCTCTTCAGCCAAGGCAGGTAATCCATGCAGACCATACGCATGCCGCAGGCCCTCAAAGGGATGCAGGAAGGCACCGTGAGCCAATGGCTCAAAGGCGACGGGCAGCGGGTCGGAAAGGGCGAGCCGATCCTTGAGATCGCGACGGCTGACGCCATCGTGCAGATTGAAGCGCCGGCTGACACCACGCTGCTGAAGAGGCTCGTGCCGGAAGGCACTCCTCTAGCCGTGGGCGAGCCGGTCGGCCTGCTGGGAGAGCCGGGAGAGGACATCGAGCCGGCGTTGGAGGCGCTCGGGCGCGAGGGCGCACGGGCCGACGGCAGGCTCGAAGAGGCCAAGCCTGGTGCCTCCGAGGCCTCCGCTTCGCCACCACCGCCGGCCACGCCGGAACTGCAGCAGGCCGGCGCGCACTCCTCGGCTGAAGCCGCGGATGTCGTCCCGGTCCTCATGCCGCAGGTGGGCAACACGATGGAGGAAGGCACCATCGTAAGCTGGAAGGTATCCGAGGGCGACCAGATCGAGGCCGGGCAGATCGTCTTCGAGGTGGAGACGGACAAGGCGACGGTCGAGATCGAAGCCGCCGACGCAGGTCGCCTCGCCCGGATCGTCGTGCAGGAAGGCGAGACCGTCCCTGTCAAGACACATGTAGCGTATCTGGCGGGCAGCGATGCGGCGATCGATGCCTACCTGGCAGCGCAAGGGATATCGCAGGCGACACCGCGGCCTCAAGAGGCGGCGAAGGCGACCGCCCCCACCAGCGAGATGGCGGCGCCGGCCGCTCACGACGTCGTGCCCGTCCTTATGCCGCAGGTGGGAAACACGATGGAGGAAGGCACGATCGTAAGCTGGAAGGTGGCCGAGGGCGACCAGATCGAGGCCGGGCAGGTCATCTTCGAGGTGGAGACGGACAAGGCGACGGTGGAGATCGAGGCGTCTGACACGGGCCGTCTGGCCCGGGTGGTCGTACAGGAAGGCGAAACCGTCCCCGTCAAGACGCCGGTAGCGTATCTGGCCGACGGCGACGCAGCCGTGGATGCCCATCTGGCTGCCCAGGGCGAGCCCCGGGCGGGAGGTCGGCCTCCGGAGCCCAGGGGCGCCCCAGCGCCACCTCAAGCGCCTACCGTGGCGGGCCCGGCGGCGACAACGGGCAGGCGGGTCAAGGCATCGCCGGCAGCGCGGAAGCTGGCGAGGGGACGAGGCATTGACCTCGCCCACATCGGTGCGGGCAGCGGGCCCCGCGGGCGGATCCTCTCGGCCGACGTGCCGCAGACGTCGCCGCGCCGACGCAAGCCGGCCGACCCGGCTGGGCAGCCCGTCCGTCACAAGATGACGTCCATGCGGGCCGCCATCGCGAAGGGGCTGCTGTGGTCCAAGCAGAACATCCCCCACTTTTACATGAAGCTCACGATCGACGCCGACCCGCTCTACGCCGCCTACCAGCGGGTGAAGGCCGTCGGCGAGTTCAAATGCACGATCAACGATTTTGTCGTGCTGGCGGCGGCACAGGCGATGGGCGAGTTCCCGGCCTTCCGCTGCAAGCTCGAAGGTGACGAACTGATCGAGCACCCCGACGCGAACATCGGCATCGCCGTCGGCACCGAGGACGGCCTGCTGGTGCCTGTGCTCGTCGGCGCCGGCGACATGACCCTCCGGCAGATCGCCGCCGAGTCGCGCCGCCTCGTCGAGAACGCCCGGAACGGCCGCCTCGAAGGCGTCGGCCGCGGCCTGCTGACCGTCTCCAACCTCGGCATGTTCGGCATCGAGGAGTTCGCCGCGATCATCAACCCCCCGGAGGCTGCCATCCTCGCCGTCGGCGCGATCCGCGAGGACGTGGTTGTGGTAAACGGCGCGATGCGCCCCGGCCGAACGATGACGGTCATCGTGAGTGCAGACCACCGGATCATCGACGGCCTCGTGGCGGCGCAGTTTTGCGGCCGCCTGAAGGAGCTGCTGGAGCGCCCGGACGATCTGGTCTGCGAGAAGCGGCCGGCCCCGGCGCAGTGAACCGAGGATGAGCGGATGAGCAAGCGTTTCGACATCGTGGTGATCGGCTCCGGTCCGGGCGGATACATCGCCGCGCTGCACGCCGGCCAGAAGGGAGCGAAGGTCGCCGTCGTGGAGTCGGGGCTGCTGGGCGGCACGTGCCTGAACGTCGGGTGCATCCCCTCGAAGGCGCTGCTGGCCTCCGCGGAGCTGATCCACAGGATCGAGCATGCCGGCGACATGGGCGTGACGGTCGGCGGCGAGGTGGCTTTCGACTGGCCGGCCATTCAGAAGCGCAAGGACAAGGTCGTCGCCACACTCCGCAACGGGGTGAAGTCGCTGCTGGCCTCGCGGAAGGTCAAGGTTTTCGAGGGGCGGGGGGCGATCGCCGGCAAGGGCAGGGTCGCCGTCGCGCTGAACGACGGTGCCACAGCGGATCTGCGTGCCAAGAGCATCATCCTTGCCGTCGGGTCGGTGCCGGCCCGCATTCCGGACTGGCCGGACGACCCGGTGCTGGTTTGCACCAGCGACGAGGCGCTGCACTGGAAGGAGCTGCCGAAGCGACTGCTGGTCGTCGGCGGGGGCGTCATCGGATGTGAGTTCGCCTGCATGATGAGCCAGTACCGCGTCGATGTCACCGTCGTTGAGATGCTGCCGCAGCTCCTGCCAGAGATGGAGCCGCAGCTCGGGCGCACGCTGGAAGCGATCTTCGCCAAACGCAGCATCGCCTGCCTGACCGGCACCAAGGTGGCCGAACTGTCTGCCGACGGTGGCAGGATCACGGCCACCATCGAAGGCGGCCGGAAGATCGTCGCGGACAAGGTGCTCGTGGCGACAGGCCGCCGGCCGAACACAGCCGACATCGGCCTGGAGACGCTCGGCATCGAGGTCGACCGCGGGTTCGTCGGCGTGGACGACGCGATGGCCACCTCGGCAAAGGACGTGTACTGCATCGGCGACGCCAACGGGCGGTGCCTGTTGGCCCACGCGGCGAGCGCCCAGGGCGTCGTGGCAGCGGAGAATGCAATGGGCTCCTCGCGAACGTTCGATCGCCACGTTCCCAACGCCGTCTACACCTTCCCCGAGATCGCCTCCGTCGGCCTGACGACCACACAGGCCCGCGAGCAAGGCATCCCCCTGTCCGTGGGCTTCTTCCCGCTGCGCAACCTGGGTAAGGCCATGGCCGTCGGTCAGCAGGAGGGATTCGTCAAGGTGCTCCGCGGCCGCGAAGACGGTCGCCTCCTCGGCGTGCACGCGCTCAGTCACAACGCCACGGACGTCATCACCGCGGCGGCTACGCTGCTCGACCAGAAGGCCGGCGCCCGCGACCTGGCCGAGACGGTCATCGCGCACCCGACGTTCGCCGAGGCGATGAAAGAATCGGCGGAGGACTCGCTCGACCGGGCGCTGCACCTGCCGCCGCGGAAGCTTGTCCGTGTGGTGGCCGGGGCGTAGCATAGCCGCCGCCGGGGGCTGGAGGTGCGTCATGCAGCAGTCAGTGCAGGAAGCACTTGAGCTTCTCCGCGGCCTCGGGACGGTCGCGGGGATGCAGGCGCTTGCCGCACGGGGCTGCACCCCGCTGGCCCGCCCGAAGTTCAACAGCCACATCCATCTGCCACCGAACTTCTCCGCCTTTGACAGCGTCGAGCAGGCGGTCGCGCTCGCCGACGAGCAGAACGTCCGGGTCGTCGGCGTGACGAACTACTACGATTACCGCGTCTACGCCGACTTTGTGAAGCGCGCCCGTGCTCGGGGCATCTTCCCACTGTTCGGGCTGGAAATCATCTCGCTGATCGACCCGCTGGTGCGGGCGGGCATCCGCGTGAACGACCCCAAGAACCCCGGGCGGATGTACATCTGCGGCAAGGGCGCCATCGGCGTGGCCGATCCGTCGCCGCGGGCAGCGGAGCTGTTGGGGATCATTCGCCGCAACGACACCAAGCGGATGGCCGAGATGACCCGCAAGGTCGCGGACATCTTCTCGGCCGCGGGGCTGGACACCGGCATTGACGCCGAGGCCATCGTCGACATGATCGTGCGGCGCCACGACGCTCCGCCCGGCAGCGTGACGATCCAGGAGCGACACATCGCGATGGCGTTCCAGGAGGCGCTGTTCCGCCTCGTGCCGCCCCACGACCGCCCGTCGAAGCTCGTAGCGATCCTCGGCACCGACTGCAAGGCCGACCCCAAGAACGCCGTCGCCATTCAAGGTGAGATCCGCACACACCTCATGAAGGCGGGCAGGCCCGCGTTCATCGCCGAGACGTTCCTCAGCTTTGAGGAGGCCCGCCAGCTGATCCTCGAGTTGCGGGCGATCCCTTGCTACCCGACACTCGCCGACGGCGCCTCGCCGATCTGCGAGTACGAGAACCCGCCGGAGAAGCTGATCGCCGACCTCCGCGTGCGGAAGATCTACGCCGCCGAGCTCATCCCCATCCGCAACCAGCCGGACGTGCTGGAGCGCTACGTGAAGGCGTTCCGCGCGGCCGGGATCATCGTGGTCGCCGGCACGGAGCACAACACGCTGGACCTGCTGCCGCTGGAGCCACTGTGCATCGGCGGGCAGCCGATCGCCGAGGAGCTGCGCGGGATCTTCTGGGAAGGCGCGTGCGTGGTCGCGGCGCACCAGTTCCTCCTGCTGCACGGCGAGCCGGGCTTCGTCGATGACCGCGGCAACCCAAACGCGGACTACTCCACGGCCGAGGCGCGCATCGAGGCGTTCCGCCGACTCGGCGCGGCTGTCATTCAACGGTACTTCGAGACCGCCGGACAGGAGCATGCGGCCTGATGGCTTTCCTATCACAGCGTGAGCTGATCAACACGATCGGGCCGGCGCTGCGAGCGCTGCTGGCCGAGGGCCAGGCTCTGCGCGTCGTGCGGTTCGACGAGGCGGGCGCGGCGCACGGGGAGTGCGTGGCGACGTTCGCGCCGCCGGAGGCGGCCACACAGCGCGAGGTCGTCGACGCGCTGAAGGCGGCGCTGGCGAAGTGCCAGGCGCCTGTGGGTGCGGTCCGCGTCGAAGGCCTGGGCGCTTTCTCAGCCACCGACGTCTCCCCCACCCCACAGGGCCGGGCGGCGAGCAAGGTCGCGGTCGTGACGGGCGCGGCCCAGGGCCTCGGGCTCGAGATCGCCCAGGACCTCGTCCGCGAAGGCGCATTCGCTGCCCTCGTTGACATCAACGAGCAGGGCGCCAAGGCAGAGGCCGCTGCCCTGTCGGATGCCTGCGGCGCCGGCCGCGCCATCGGCCTGCCCTGCGACGTAACCAATGGCCAATCCGTCGCTGATGCCCTCCACCGCGTCGTTCGCACCTACGGCGGCTTCGATCTGTTCGTCTCGAACGCCGGCGTCCTGAAGGCCGACAGTGTCAAGACGCAGCCGGAGCGGGATTTCGATTTCGTCACGGCGGTCAACTACAAGGGCT
>CAZMDT010000163.1:0-3553 GCA_964564965.1 uncultured Planctomycetaceae bacterium
CAGCCGCCCCGGCCCCGCGGGGCGTTGCGGCGCCGCCCGCGCCGGCGTATGCTGGCGGCGACGGGCACGTTGAACGCGGGAGGGACGGCCGGCGGCGCCCCACGTGCGCGAGGGCCACGGGCATGGGCAAGATCGAGTTCAAGTGCATTCGCTGCGGGGCCTTCTTCAGCGTCGATGGGTCGCTGGCCGGGCGGAAGGCCCAATGCAAGCAGTGCGGCCTGGTGATGCGCGTGCCCTCGCCGTCGCCGAGGACGAGCAGGCGGGCGTGCCCGATCTGCGGCCGCGAGATGCCGCCCCAGGCGGTCATCTGCGTCGGGTGCGGCTACAACAGCCGGCTGGGGCGACAGGTGGAGGAGTACGACGACGAGCAGTAGCCCGGCGGTTGCCGCCAGCGGGGGGCGCCGGTAGAATCCCTGGGTTTCCGGCGCGGCCCGGCCGCCCGGCCATCACCAAACAGAAAGGCACACCATGAACACACTCGGCATGGCCCCGCCGGACGGGGCGGTGGTGCTGTTCGACGGGACGAGCGCGGACGGCTGGCAGTCGATGAAGGACGCGAGCCCGGTGGGATGGCGGGCCGAGGACGGCATCTTCCATGTCGTGCCGGGCACGGGGGACGTTCTCAGCAGGGAGCGGTTCAAGGACCACCAGCTTCACCTGGAGTTTCGCTGCCCGGACATGCCCGAGGCCACGGGGCAGAAGAAGGGCAACAGCGGCGTCTACCTCCAGGGCCGCTACGAGATACAGGTGCTTGACAGCCACGGCTGGAAGGTCCCCGGCAAGGGCGACTGCGGGGCGATCTACAACCAGTTCGCGCCGCTGACGAACGCCTGCCGGCCGGCGATGGCGTGGCAGACGTACGACGTGTGGTTCCGGGCGCCGCGGTTCGACGAGGCGGGAAACCGCACGGAAGGCCCGCGGATCACCGTGCTGCACAACGGCGCGTGCATCCAGAACAACGTGGAGCTGCCGGGCGTGACCGCCGGGGCGCTCGACGAGAACGTCGCCGAGCCCGGGCCGCTGCGGCTCCAGGACCACGGCGACCTCGCCTGCTACCGGAACGTCTGGGCGGTCCGCCTTCCGGAGACCGGCAGCGACACCTATGAGCCGCATTAGGAAGCGGGCCGCGGCATTCGCCGCGCCCCGGGCGCTCACCGGATGTCTTCGCCGAACGAGAGCGTCTCGTCGTCGGACTCGGTGGAGTGCTTGGCGGCCGGGCCGCGGATCGCCGGCGCGGCGCCGCTCGTTGCCCCGTCCTGCGGCGGCGAGCGGAAGTTCGGGGCGGCCACCGGCCGCGACGGCGTCCGCGCCGCCGCGCCGTTGGCGGCAGCCCGTCGCGCCAGCGGATTCTCCCCGGTGGTCGATGCCTGCCACGTCGGGCGCGGCGCGGGCGTGTCCACGTTCGTGGAGCACACCATGCCGGTGACCATCGCTGCGCCGTAGAGCCCCATCGATGCCCAGAAGAAGACCGTCGGAGTGGTCTTGATGATCGCGGCGAGCTGCTCGCGGGCCTGTTCGACACCGCGCCGGGCGCTCGCCGGCATGGGCGATCCCGCCTGCTCGGCGTCCTGCTCGACGTGGGCCATCACGTCATCGACGAGGTAGTCGAGCGACCACACGGCGCCCAGGAAGCACAGACCGATGAGACACAGCAGCGCCATGAGCTTTCCGGCCGAGGAGGTCGTCAGCGCGCCGGCCAGGCCGAGCAGCGACACGAGGCTCAGCAGGGCGGGGATGCCCAGAAGCCCGTAGACCCACCGGCGACGCTTGGGGACGTCCTCGGTGGACATCTGCTCGCGGGCGTCCTCGGGCGGGGCGGGCTCGATGGTGAACTCGCCGCGGGCGAGCTGCCAGCCGCTCACCTTCAGCTTGAACGCCATGGGGTTGGCCTCGGGCGGCAGCGAGGGAGCGCCGGCGAGCCGGCTTGGGTCGCTCGCACAGGACACCTCCATCCAAGGCATGAAGAACAGCGCCACCAAGGCGAGGGCCATCGGCAGCGACACGATCAGCCCCGTGTGGGGGCGGCGTGAGTTCTGGGACATCGCGTGGGCCTCCGCGAAGCCTGGCCCCGGGCGGCGCGGCGAACGCTCCGCGCGGCGGCGCCTGCGGTTCCAGCCGTAATGTCGGCTTGCCGAGGGGCTTACTTTCGCAGCGATCAGAGGGAGGCCTGCGGAACGGCGAGCCCCGCACAGGCACCGCGACGGAACGACTACCCGCCCAGACCGAAGATGCCCCTCTTTCGCGTGCGGCCGACCTTGCTGAGCAGCTTCCGCAGGGCGGTGCTCGCCGGGCGCCGGACCAGCGAGGCGAACTTCCGCATCACCGCCTCGACGTGCTCGGCCGGCATCGACGGCATATCGAGCACGCTCTGCCCTTCCCAGTACGCCTCCTCACCCCGGCCGGTGATCCAGCCGTTCTCCGCGCACAGCTCCGCGGCCCGCGTGCCCGGCGTCGGATAGAACACGCGCGCCTGCACGTCGTCCACCCGCGCCTCGCGCAGCAGGCCGAGCGTCTCCTCGACGGTGATCTCGGATTCGTACGGTGCCCCGATGAACACCTCCACCGCCACGTGCAGCCCCGCGTCCTGCAGCACGTGGCATGCGTTGATGATCTGACCGTTGGTCAGGCCCATGGAGAAGATCTCATCGCGGATGAACGGGCTGCCGGAGCCGATCTGCGTGTGAACCCATCGCCCGTTGGCGGCGGCGAGCAGCGCCGCGACCTCCGGCGTGACGTGGTTGAGGCGGACGTGGCAGCGGAACGGCAAGGCGCAGCGTTTGGGGTAATCGCGGGCGAATTCGCGCAGCCAGGCGAGGTCCGCGGCGAAGCCGTGGTCGTAGAAGCGCACGGACTCGGCGCCGCCCGTGGCCCGGACGACCTGGGCGATCTCATCGAGCAGGTTGCCGACGCTGCGGCGGCGGACGAAGGTGGCCGGCTTCTCGCCGTAGAGGTCCATGTACCAGTCGTTGATGCAGTAGGCGCACCAGAGCGGGCAGCCGCGGGCCGCCTTGAAGGGCAGCTCCCGCGGCCGGTTGCCGGCCTGCGCGTCGTCGAACAGCGCCCGGTCCGGCAACGGCAGCTCGTCGAGGTCGTCGCCCAGCGAGGGCAGCTTGCCCTTCACCAGCCCCTTGGGCGTGTGCAGCCAGACGCCGCCGATGCCGGCCGGGTCGCGCCCCTCGCGAACCGCCTCCAGCAGCGCCACCAGAGGGCGATCGTACTCCCCCAGCACCAGCGCCTGCACGCCGGGGATGCTGACGGCGCGCGTGGGCTTGCACGTGGCGTATGTGCCGAAGACGGCGACGGGCAGGCGTGCCTCGCCGGCCACGGCCCCGATGGTCCGCCGGGCCGCGGTGATGCTGTAGGGCGTCAAATCGACGAGGACGTACTGCGGCTGGGCGACGTCGATGGCGGCCCGCAGCCGCTCGGGCTGGAAGCCGCCGAGCGTCGCCAGCCGACACGTGAAGCCCCGCTGTCTGAGCATGGCTGCCGCCACACCCAGTGAATGCGAAAAGACCGGCGCCGGGTCGCTTTGGCGCAGGTCGCCAAATTGCAG
>CAZMDT010000163.1:3563-6865 GCA_964564965.1 uncultured Planctomycetaceae bacterium
CGGGGCGACGTTCTTCTGGCCGCAGAGGTCGTCCAGCAGCTTCATGGCGGCGTCCCCGGATGCCTCCATCGTAGCGAATGCCCGGCGGCCGGGCAATCGCGCTCGCGGCCGTCGCGATTGACACGCACGCGTCGGCAGGATATAGACTACGGTTTCGCGAACGGCGAGCACACGAGCCGGCCGAGCACAGATGCCACCCCAGGCCCAAAGCGCGCGGCTGATACGATATGCCTCGGCAGGGATGCAGTTCATCCTTCCGTTCGCGGCGCTGACGCTGCTGGGCATCTGGCTGGACCGCCGGTGGGGCACGCTGCCGGGGTATACGATCCTGCTGGCGATCGGGGGGTTCGCGGCGGGGGTGTGGAACCTTCGGCGGCTGGTGCGGGCCTGGCGCGAGCAGGAGGGCGCCGGGCGCGACGGGAAAGACGAGGACGGCGGCTAGCGCGGCGGGAGAACGGACGTGGCTCTGGCGGTGGCGAGCGATCTTCTGAAGCACATCAGCGACCATCCCTGGCCGGGGTGCCGGGTGGCGCTGTGGGGTATGCAGGTCACGCTCATGTCGAGCGGCATCTTCACCCTGCTGCTGGTGGCGGCGGCGCTGTGCGCGGTGCTCATCCCGCTGGCGCGGCGCTGGCGGACCGTGCCCGCGGGAGGTGCCAACGCCCTGGAGGTCATCGTCGTCTTCGTCCGCGACCAGATCGCCCGCCCGGCGCTCCGCGACCGGGCGTACCGCTTCCTGCCGTTCCTGCTGACGTTGTTCGTGTTCATCTTCGCCATGAACCTCGTCGGGCTGGTGCCGCTGGATTACGTCGGCAAGCTGGGCGGCGTGGACATCGGCGGCACGCCGACTTCCATCCTGACCGTCTGCGCCGGCCTGGCGGCCATGACGCTGCTGATGATCGTCAGCTCCGGCCTGCGCCACACGGTGCACAAGTGGCACACGGATCGCGGCTGGCCGCTCTGGCTGTGCTGGGTGAGCTCGCCGGCGCTGTGGGTGGCGAACCTGAGCCCGTCCGTGCCCGGCGTGGCCGGGGCGATCCTCCGCGTGCCGCTGTCGCTGTTGGAGTTCGCCGGCGCCGTGGGCAAGTGCTTCGCCCTGGTGATCCGCCTGTTTGCCAACATGATGAGCGGGCACGTCCTGCTCGGGGTGCTCATGATGTTCGTCGCCGAGGCCGGCATCGCCTTCACCCGCACCCGGGCGATGGACATCGGGTACATCGGGCCCATCGTCATCATCGCCACCGTCCTCGTGAGCATATTGGAGCTTGTTGTGGCGATATTGCAGGCGTATATCTTCACGTTCCTGGCCGCGACGTTCCTGGGCCTGTACTCGGAGGGGGAGCATTGAGATCGGCCCTTCTCAGCACCGCGGCGCGAGAAACCGCCCCGGTGGGAGACAAGCATGACGAAGCTGCATAGGTGGATATCGACGTGCCTGGTGATAGCGCTGCTGGCGCCGGCGGCGATGGCCCAGGAGAAGGCGGCCGCTCCTGCTGCGGCGCCCGCCGCCGGCACTTCCGAGACCGCCCAGGCCGTCCGCGTCGCGGCGGCGTGTCTCGGGGCCGCCCTCGCCGCCATCGGCGGCGGCCTCGCCATCGCCAAGGTCGGCGGGCGGTGTCTGGAGTCCATGGCCCGGCAGCCGGAGGTCGCCAGCTCCATGTTCGGGCCCATGTTCGTCTCCGCCGCCATGATCGAAGGCGCCATGCTGTTCGCCATTCTTGTCTGCCTGCTCGTGGTGCTGTAGGCGGCGAGGCGGAGGCGGCTGAACGCGATGAATCCCTGTGCCCCAACACGCGAGTCCGGCCACCGGGGCGGGCGGATGCTGCCCGCCGCGCTGGCGGCGGCGTGCGCGGTGGGGCTGCTGGCGGCCCCGGCCTCGGCGGCCGAGGGCGGGGGGAAGCTGAACTTCGGCGACCTCGGGCAGGCCATCGCGGCCATGCTCGCCTTCATCGTGCTGATGCTGGTGTTGGGCCGGTGGGTGTGGAAACCCCTGGTCGTGCAGCTCAAGCGGCGGGAGGAGTCGATCAACGCGACCATCCAGAACGCCGAGAAGCGTCAGCGTGAGGCGGAGGAACTTCTGGCCGACTACCGCCAGCGGCTCGACCGCGTCGACGCCGAGGCGCAGAAGCTGCTGGCGACCTCGCGTGCCCAGGCCGCCCAGGACCGCGAGCGGGCGCTCGCCGAGGCCCGCGAGGAGGCCCGCATCTTCGCCCGGAACGCCAAGGAGGAGATCCGCGAAGCCCGCGAGGAAGCCATGGCCGAGCTTCGCGACGTGGCCGCCGACGTCGCCACCGACCTTGCCGGCAGGGTCATCGGGCGTTCCCTCACGCCGGAGGACCATCGGCGCCTCGTCGAGCAGTCGCTCGAGGAGATCCGCACGCAGGGGCTCGAGAAGCCGTGATGGAATCCTTCGCACCTCGGACGCGCCCGCTGCCCGCCCTCGACGATCTGGCCTTGGCGGAGGCGTACGTCGAGGGGGCGCGGGGGGCCTTGGAGACGGACGCCGACGCCGACGCCGTCGCGGCGGAGGTCGAGGGCGTCTGGCGCCTCGTTGAGGACGTGGAGGGCCTGGGCGAGCTGCTGTCGCCCGGCGCGATGGACGACGTGGAGCGGCGCGAGCTGCTGGAGCGAGCCCTGGGCGGGCGCGTCCGCGAGCCGGTGGCGGCGCTGCTGGCCGCTCTCGCGGAGGCGGGACGGCTCGACCTGCTGGGCGAGGTCGCCCGCCAGCTCCGCGAACACGTCGACGCCCGCCGCGGAAAGGTCTTCGTGACCGTGACGTCGGCGGTCGCGCTCGACGAGGCCCAGCGCCAGGGCGTGCGGGCCGCGCTGGCCGATGCCCTCGACGCCGCGCCCGTCGCCGCCTTTCACGTCGGCCCTGAAGTCCTCGGCGGGCTGCTGATCCAGGTGGGCGACCGCGTGATCGACGCCACCGTCTCCGCCGAGCTCAAGAATATCCGCGAGTGGCTGCTCGTGCAGCGCGGCTCGATGACCGGCAACCGAACCGACCAGACAGAAGGAGCCTGAAGCAATGGCCAGACTGACAAGGGCCCGGCGCGAGGTCCGCGACCGAATGCGCCGGATGAAATGGTGGACGGACGCCCGTTTCGGCATGTTCATCCACTGGGGGCTCTACGCCCAGCTCGGGCGCCACGAGTGGGTGATGAACCGCGAGCGCATTCCCCTGAAGGACTACGAGAAGCTCGCCGACACGTGGCAGCCGAAGCCCCACCCGGCCCGCGACTGGGCGCGCCTCGCCAAACGGGCCGGCATGAAGTACATGGTCATGACCACCAAGCACCACG
>CAZMDT010000164.1:0-6862 GCA_964564965.1 uncultured Planctomycetaceae bacterium
CGTGAAAAACGGCAACGGCTCGCTCGTGACGCAGTCCGACGTGGCGCGCGCCGCCGGAGTCAGCCGGCTTACCGTGCACCGGGTGCTCAACGCCCGGGCCGGCGTCGGCGAGGCGACCCGCGCCCGCATCCGCCGCGTGGTCCGCGAGCTGGGGTATCGCCCGAACGTCGCCGCCCGCAGCCTCGCCCGGGGGCGCTTCGGCGCGCTGGCGCTGGTGCTCAGCGAGTTCGGCGGCAGCCGCAGCACGCTGCCGGAGTATCTGCTTGGCGGCATCATCGAGGCGGCCGAGCAGCGCGACCTGCACCTGACGCTCGCCGCCCTGCCGGACGCCAAGCTCACCAGCGAGGGCTTCGTCCCGCAGATCCTCCGCGAGCTGTCCGCCGACGGCATGCTCATCAACTACAACGTGAACATCCCCCCGGGCATGGTGGAGCTCATCGAGCAGCACAACATCCCCTCGGTGTGGATCAACGACAAGCGCGATCACGACGCGGTGTACCCCGACGACCTGGGGGCCTCGCGCGAGGCCACGCGGCGGCTGGTCGCGCTGGGGCACCGGCGGATCGCCTACGTGAGCTTCTCGTACGTGGCGACGACGCTGCATTACAGCCAGGTGGACCGGCGCGACGGGTACCTCCAGGTGATGCGCGAGGCCGGCCTGGCGGCGAGCACGCTGCGGCGCGACGACCTGCCTCGCGGCGGGCGCCCCTCGCCCCATACCGACTGCCTGACGGCGGCGCTCGCCCGCGGCGACCGTCCGACGGCGCTGCTGATGTACGGCGGCGAGGAAAGCTGCGCCCTTCGCGCTGCCGACCGCCTCAACCTGCGCGTGCCGGCGGCGCTGTCGCTCGTGGCCTTCAAGGCCGGGCCGAAGGTCAGCGACACCCGCCTGGCCGCCATGCGCATCCCCGAAAAGCAGATGGGCCGGACCGCCGTGGCGATGCTGGTGGAGAAGGTCGAATCGCCGGGGCGGCTGATCCCGGCACGGGCCCTGAGGTTCGACTTCGAGGAAGGCGAGACCCTGTCGGCCGCGCCCGCCGCCCACGCCGGCCCGGCAGGGAGAACCCAACGACTGTGAGCGCATGCAGGAACACATACCGAGAACCATCGAGGCGACGCGGCCGCGAGGCCTTCACCTTGATCGAGCTTCTGGTGGTGGTGGCCATCATCGCGCTGCTGCTGACGATCATGGCCCCGAGCCTGACGCGCGCGAAGGAGCTGGCGCGGCGGGCCGTCTGCGGCACGAACCTGCACAACTGCGGGCAGGCCGCCCTCGCCTTCGTCAGCGACAACGACGGCCTGTTCCCCCGCACCGGCGGGGCGAACGTCGTGGGGCACCAGGTCCGCCCGCAGATCGTCCTGCGGGCGTTCCCGCGCGTCACGCACCGCAGCGTGGCCGACAGCGAGTTCGGCGACCACCCGTTCCCGGAGAACAACCCGCGGGTCTGGGCGCCCACGTGGCGCGGGCACGGCACCACGCTGGCCACGTGGGCGCAGTACGGCTTCGGCCTCAGCGCCATGGACTGCCCCAGCACCGACTACGTGCCCGTGGAGGACGAGGAGGGCAACGGGTATCCCGGGTGGTACGGCATCGGAAAGCGGGTCCTGATGGACTACCTCATCATCAGCGGCGTCTATCCCCGGGACGAGCACGGCGGCTCCTACGGCTATCCGGGCGGCTACTCCTACATGGGCGAGATCAACTGGACGGCGGACAAGGACCCGGACGACGGCATCGCGGACCCGGCCTACTCGACCGCCGACGCGAGTCCGGGCCCGAGCAAGCGCATCATCGCCGCCGACCGCATCGAGTGGCGGGTGCCGCTGTACGGCGGGGACCTCGACGGGTGGATGCATTCCAACCACGACGCCGACGCCACGGACGACCACCCGACGTTCCAGCAGATTCTGTACGCCGACGGCAGCGTCCGCCCGATCGGGCGCGACGTCTACAAGATCCCGATCGACCCGTTGAACTGGTCGAACATGGCGCCCGGAGGCACCGGAGACCGCAGCGCCGGGCGCTACCGAAGACTCTACTGGGGCCAATAAGCCATGCGCGAACAACGATACAGGCCGCGGCAACGGGTGCGGGCCTTCACCTTGATTGAGCTTCTCGTGGTCATCGCGATCATCGCCCTGCTGGTGACCATCCTGATGCCGGTGCTGGACCGGGCGAAGGAGCTGGCGCGGCGGGCGGTCTGCGGGGCGAACCTGCACGACGTCGGCACCGCGGCGCTCACGTTCGCCGCCTCGCACGAGCACCTGTTCCCGCGGGTGGGCGGCGCGGGGCACCACCATCACCAGGTCCGCCCCACGGTCATCCCGTGGGGCTACTCGCGGGAGGAGGCCTGGCCGAACCTGGACTACGACGGCAGCGCGGCGACCGAGTTCGGGACGGACCCGAAGCACCTCAACGCCGGAGGCGTCGAGGTCGAGGCGTGGCGGGCCCACGGCACCTCGCTGGCGACCTGGACGGACCAGGGGGCGCCGCTGGAGGTGTGGGACTGCCCCAGCAGCCGGCACAGACCCACCAAGATGGAGGAGGTGTTCGAGAGGACGCAATGCCTCCAGTATGACCTTGCCGGGTATGCGCATTACGAGCAGTTCGGCCCCGTCGGCTGGGGCGCGGTTTACCGGCGCGTCCTCACCGACTACTCCGTCGCCTGCGGCATCTATTACGACCCCGCGCTGGGCAGCCCGGACCGCTGGGCGAACCCGGGCTTGGAGGTCGGCGGCGTGGGCTGGCCCGCGAGCGACGGCATCGCCGACCCGGCCTTTGCCATGTGGGACACGGCGCTGTCGAGGCGCATCATCGCCGCCGATCGCGTCGAGCTGCATTACTATTCGTGGAACCAGGTCGCTGACGGGTGGCTTTACGCCAACCACGACCCCCTCGGCGGAGAGCACGACGACAACCGCCCGTCGTATCAGAACATCGTCTACGGCGACGGGCACGTGGGGTACATCGGCAGGAAGGTCTACGCCAACGCCATCGACGGGCTCAACTATGCGCACCGCGAGCCGAGCCCCGAGAACCCGAGCCAGTTTGACGAGTATGCCGGACGCTGGGCCCTGAAGTACTGGGGACAGTGATTCGCCGTGGATCGGGGGGCTCGCATCTGAAGGAGGCGGCGGGGCGGGTCGGCCCTGGCCGGGATCGCCGTGCTCCCGGGCATTCCGACGCCGTCGCTGAACGAGGCCCGGGGGCGAGGACGAACCGGAAGTCATTTCACATCAATCAGTTGCGGCTCGTTACGTGCCGGTCTCCCCGCCCGAGCCACTGCACGCGGCGGCTCCTGCCGTTCGTGCTCGCGGTCTTCACACGGGGGCGTGGTAGGGTCAAGCCTGTAGCGGCCTGGCGCGGCGGCCGCGTTTCCGGCAAGTTTTTCTTCACCCGCCGGTTGACAGGGGCGGGCAGCCGTGGTATTCTTAGCGCTACAAGTTTTCCCGTTAAGAGGATATCGGAGCCTTCCGGTGGCCCGGGCAACTCTCAAAGCCATCGCGGAACGCGCGCAGGTGTCCGAGATGACCGTCTCGGCCATCCTGAATGGCCGCTATACGCCCCGCCGCAAGGACGCCGTCCAGCGGGCCAAGCGAATCCGCCGCATCGCCGGCGAGCTGGGCTACCGCCCGAATGCCGCGGCCCGCACGATGGCCTCGGGGCGGTTCGGGGCGGTGGCGCTGCTGCTGAGCGCCGACAGCTCCGGGCGAAGCAACCTGCCGGAGGGCCTGCTCCGCGGCCTTACCGCCGCGCTCGAAGAACGCGAGCTACACCTGGTCATCACCGACCTGCCGGATGACCGCCTGACCGACGAGACCTACGTCCCGAAGATCCTCCGCGAGTGGATGTCGGACGGGCTGCTGATCAACTACAACTGGCAGATCCCCGAGCGGATGAGCCAGCTCATCGAGGACTACGAGATCCCCTCAATCTGGGTCAACTGCAAGCGCGACCGCGACTGCGTCTATCCCGACGACTTCGAGGCCGCCAAGCGCCTCACCGAGCTGCTGCTCGCCCGCGGGCATCGCCGCGTCGCCTATGCCGACTTCTACTACGGCTTCGAGGCCGAGACGGAGGAGGAGCACTACAGCAAGCGGGACCGCTGGGCCGGCTACGTCGCCGCCATGCGCGAAGCGGGCCTGCCCCCGCGGCGCATCGACACCGGCGGCTCGCCCCACCGCAACCGGAGCACGTACGAGTTCTGGGCGAACGCCGAGACAACCCCGCTGGCCGCGGCCGACCGGCCCACCGCCATCATCGAGTACGGCGGCAGCGCCGGCGCCGTCGCCCTCGCCGCGCGGGCCCTGGGCCTGCGCATCCCCGAGGACCTCGCCCTCGCGACCTTCGGCGAGGGCGAGCGGGCGTTCGTCCACGGCCTCCAGGTGCCGAGCATGCTCCTGCCGCACGAGGCCCTCGGCCGCAGGGCCGTCGAGATGATCCTCGAGAAGATCGAGCATCCGGCCGAGCCGCTGGAGCCGGTGAGCGTGCCGTTCCGCCTGGACGCGCGGGGCGTGACCGGCCCGGCGGCGGAGGGGCGCTGAGCGAACACGAGCAACGTCGCGGCCGGTGACGACGCCGGCCGCTGGAGAACGGAAGAACGGAGACAAGGCAGGACGTGCAAGTGAGTCTCTGAAACGGAAGGAGAAGGACGATGACGGCAACAAGAGGAATGGTGATGGTGCTGGTGACGGCGGCGGTGCTGGGCCTGACGGCCGGCACGGCCGGGGCGACGACGGTCGGTTCGCAGTTCGATCCGGCCGACTACGGCTCGCTGGCAGACCTGACGCCGACGACGTCGGTGGACTTCTTCACGGGCGACGGGACGAACGCGCCCACGGTGATCATTGACGCGGGCACGCCGATCGTGGGCACCACGGCCACCTCGGAGAGCGGGAACGTCGAGATGGCGCTGTTCGCCTTCGACACGGTGGACATCGGCTCCGGTGTGACGGTGAACGTGACGGGCAACCGCGGGCTGGTGATCGCCTCGAAGGGCAACCTGACGTTCAGTTCGACGCTCAGCCTGAACGGTGGGGCGACCGGTTACGGAACGACGACCGGCGGCGCGGGAGGCCCCGGCGCAGAGGGCGGCACGCCCGGGGCGTCGTTCAATAGCGGTGCGGCGGGGGCCTCGCAGGACGACCGCGGCGACGGCGGCGACGCCGCGCCCGGCGCCCTGGACGGCATCGGCTACGGCGGCGGCGACGTCTGCGACACGTGGAGTTCCAGCAGCCCCAAGATCCAGGTCAAGGGCGTCGGCGCGAGCTACGGCGGGCTCGGCGGAACGCCCCCGGAGACCGACCCGGGAGAGACCACGGGCACTACGGCAACCTACGGCGACGAGGAGATGACAGACCTCTACGGCGGCAGCGGCGGCAGCTCCTCGAACAAGCAGGAGAGCGGGCGAGCCGGCGGGGGCGGCGGCGGCGCCATTGAGCTGACGGCCGCTGGCACGCTGACGCTCGACGGCACGCTCGAGGCCAAGGGCGGCAAGACCCGCCAGAGCGGCAAGGACTACGGCGGCGGCGGGGGCAGCGGCGGCGGCATCCTGCTGACGGCACCGGAGATCGTCTTCACGGGCGTGGTGGACGTCAGCGGCGGGCCGACCGAGCACCGCGACGACCACCCGCGCTCCGGCGGGGCCGGCGGCGGGGGACGCGTCGCCTTCTACACCGATAACCTGGTGACGCCCACCGGCGAGGTGCTTGACGTGCTGCTGCCGCTGGAGGCCTGGCCGCTCCAGGGCGGCGGAGAGGTCATCTTCGCCGGCGGGACCAGCGAAGGGAACTACCCCGGCAGCGAGGGCAGCTTCCACCTGGGCCCCTACAACCTCGCCCCGGTGATCATTCCCGAGCCCCTCTCCGCTTTCGCGGTGCTGCTGGGCGCGGGCGCCCTGGGCGGGTACCTCCGGCGGCGACGGCGGGGGAGGATGCCGGCGGCGGGGATGCTGCTGGTAGCCGCCGCGGCGGTGGCGTTGATGGCGGGCACGGCCGGGGCGACGCTTCTGACCGACTTCGAGGCGGGTTCGGCCAGCTACGACAACGCCGACCCGCAGACGACCGGCCTGTTCCGCGACACGAGGAACGGCGACAGCCTGAACCTCACGAGCAACGGCGCGGGCAACGATTACGTGGCCTCGCCCGGCGACGAGAGCGGGCAGGTCACGATGGTGTACGACACCACGCCCGCTACCGGCGGGCAGGACATGTTCCTGATCCCCGCCGGGGCCACAGGCATCCTGAGCGTGGACACCGACATGGGCCAGCGGCAGCAGAACCGCTCCTCGATGTGGATCGGGCTTCTGGACCCGGGCGCCGGGAGCACCTTCAAGGGCGTGCTCGCCTACTACACGGCCAGGAACGGCAGCGCCGGCGGCGGGATCATGCCCGTCGAGAACGCCCAGGGCGACAACGACGACGCCCTGGTGAGCGCCGGCCTGGCGGACGACGGCGACGTGGTCGGCGTGTGGGTCCGCACGGTGCTGGAGTTTGCCAACAACGCCACGAACACCGGCGCGGAGGTCACCGCCAGCATCTTCGACCTCGACGACACGGCGGAAGGGGTCGCGGGCGACCTGCTGCTGGAGGTCACCACCGATATCACCTACGGCACGGGCGCGGGCGAGTTCGACCTGGACCCGGCCAACACGGGCCTGGGGATCGTCCTCAGCGGCCAGGCCAGCAACAGTGCCCGCCACGTGTCCTTTGATTACGTGCAGTTCGATGTCGAGGCCCCGGCGGTGATTCCCGAGCCCCTCTCCGCTTTCGCGGTGCTGCTGGGCGCGGGCGCGGTCGGCGGCTACCTCCGCCGGCGCAGTGTCTGATGTGAGAAAACAGCCGTGCCGCGGACGGAGCGCGG
>CAZMDT010000165.1:0-6852 GCA_964564965.1 uncultured Planctomycetaceae bacterium
CCCGGGGCGGCTGCTATTGCGTCGGCACGCGGCAAGGCCGTACAGTGGCGCCATGCCGACGGCAAGTGCAACGCTCGGCACGGCGGAGAAGAAGCGGCGCCTGTGGCGGGCGTGGGCGGCGCGGCGCCCCGTCTGGTGCGCCTGGCAGGTAACGTACCGCTGCAACTTCCGCTGCCGGTTCTGCGGCTACTGGCACGACCCCCTCGGGCAGCGGCCCGAGCCGGCGTCCGCCGACTTCGAGGAGGGCGCACGCAAGCTCGCCTCGGTCGGGTCGCTGCTGGTGTCACTGGCCGGCGGGGAGCCGATGATGCGGACGGACCTGCCGGCGATCGTGGCCGCCGTCGGGCGGTGGCACTTCCCGTTCGTGACGACCAACGGGTGGTTCGTCACGCCGGCCTCGGCCCGCGAGCTGATGCGGGCCGGCGCGTGGGGCGTGTCGGTGAGCATCGACTACGCCGACGCCACCCGCCATGACGACGCCCGCGGCATGGACGGCGCCTGGCACGCCGCCTGGCGGGCTGTCGAGCTGCTGGGCGAGGCCCGCGTGCACGCCTGGCAGCGCGTCAACGTGATGGCCGTGCTCATGGACGACAACCTCGACGACCTCGACCCGCTCGCGGCGATGGCCGCCCAACGCGGCGCGTACTTCATGGTCCAGCCCTACGGGCACCGCAAGACCGGCTCGAAGGCCCATGCCCATCGCGGCCGCGTGTCCGAGGCCCTCTTGGCGCTCCGCCGCCGCCGGCCGAACGTCCTGTCCAACCCCCGATACCTCGCCCGGTTCGATGAGTTCCTCGACGGCGGCGTGCCCGGCTGCCGCGCCGGGAGGGCGTTTTTCAACATCGACTCCGCCGGCGACGTCGCGGCGTGCGTGGAACAGAAGCACCGCCCGGTCGCCAACGTTTTCCGCGACGACGCGCGAACGATCCTGTGGCGCCTTCGCGCGGCCTCGGCGCGCAACACGTGCCGCGACTGCTGGTACAACTGCCGCGGCGAGATCGAGAGCCTCTACCGCCCGCGCGGGCTGCTGGCCTCGCTGCCGACGCTGCTGCTCGACCGGGGTGAACCACCCAAGACGCGGCGGCAAACCGCAGCGCCACTGAAGACACGGAGATCTCGGGCTGAATGATGAACACCCAACACGGAACATCGAATGACGAAGGGATCGGCCGCACGCCCGCCGTGGCGGGAGCGGCGTCGCTCGCGCTGCTGTGTCTGAGCCTCTGTGTCGCGTTCTGCTTCGCGTCGGCAAGGGCCGGCGCGGCGGTGCTCCCCTCGGACGACCAATACGTCGTGGTGCGCGACGGGCATCTGACGCTCGGCGGGCCGCGCATCCGCTTCTGGGGGGCGGTCGGCAACTTCCCCGCCCGGAAGCGTGACGACAACGACCCGCACGCCGACAACGAGGCCGTTGCGGACCGGCTCAAGGCCATGGGCTTCAACATGGTCCGCTACTGGCGCGGCAATCCGGAGCCCGTCCAGTACGTCAAGGGCGACGGCTCCCCCGCGGACCTGACCGACCACTTCCTGTGGTGCCTGAAGAAGCGCGGCATGCACGTGTGGTGCGCCGCGATGGGCGGGGCGGTCGGCAAGACGCCCGCCCTGCCCGCCGACGCCGGCGTCATCGACGACGCGGCGACCGCCGAGGCGTGGAAGCAGGCCGTCGCCACGTTCGGCGAAACCGGCATGCCGCTCAACGGCCGGCAGAACCTCGCCCGCACTTGGGACCGCCGGCTGGAGGCCATGGCCATCCGGCGGATGCAGCACTGCGCGAACCACGTGAACCCGTACACCCGCCTCCGCTGGGCCGATGACCCCGTCGTCGCCATCTGGGAGCTGCACAACGAGGAGTGGTGGTTCAAGCGGATGAACCAGGGCGCCTTCCAGCACGTCCGCCTCGGCGGCAAGAGTGTGCCGATGCCCGAGTTCTTCCTGCGCGAGCTGCTCGAGCAGTGGAACGCCTTCCTCAAGAACAAGTACGGGACGGAGGCTGCCCTCAAGCGTGCCTGGCTCGGCCTGCTGCCGGGCGAATCCCTCGAGGCGGGCACCATTCTCCTGCTGCCCGTCGAGACGCCCATCGACCCGGCCCCGCAGGTCAAAACGCTCGGGGTGACGTTCGCCGTGCCCCAACTGAACCCGGACGGGCTGAGACTGCTGAGGACCGCCTCGGGCGCCATCATTCTCTCCGACGGGAGCCCGACCACCCAGCCGACCGTGACCGACCTCCTGAAGGCGCTCAAGGGGGCCGTGGGCGACCGGCCCGGCGACGACCGGCGGGAGGTCGTCATCCTGATCGACGATTCCGCCTCGATGGCGGCCCCCGACACGCAGCCGGCCGGCAGGACGCGCGAGGAGCAGGTCCGGGAGGACTTCGCCCGTCCGGCGAAGGCCGGCGAGGCGCCGCCCGTCATCGCCCTGCCGCCCGACGCCAACCCGGAGAGCGCGGAGCCGCCAGGCGGCATGGCCGAGCGGGAGTACGGCCCCGCGGACTTCAACGGCGCCCGCGCCTCCGACGTGATCGAGTTTCTGCTGAAGATCTGGATTTCCCACAAGCAGCGCGAGCAGGCCGCGGTGAAGCCGCTGGGCAAGAGCACGCGCCTGTGCCCGCTCGTGTGGGACACGGGCGTCGGCAACGAGATGCAGAGCCAGTGGCTGCACCAGCACGCCGACGCGGTGGCCCACTGCGAGTACCAGCAGGGCATCCACTGGGACCCCAAGGACAAGCGCTTCCCGTGGCACTCCATGCTGGAGGAAACGCCGCGCCTCTCGCCCAACCGCGAGTGGGAGACCGTCGAGCACCCGCGCATGCCCGGCAAGCCGTTCCTCCTGTACGAAAACCAGATCCACAACCCCGCCAAGTACCGCGCCGAGTACCCCATGCTCGTGGCCTCGCTCGCCAGTATCCAGGACTGGGACGCCGTCGTCTGGCATTACTTCGGCGTCCCGCCCGACGCACGCGACCCCAGGCCCTACGAACGCCGCCTCGACTACTCCTCCAGCGAGTTCGGCCATCCCCAGGGCTTTCACTACCAGTTCGACGAGGTCCAGATGTCCTCCATGCGCGCCGCCGCCGCCATCTTCCGCGGTAGTCTGCTCAAGCCCGCGCCCGACCCGACGTGGGTCATCTTCGGCCGCAAGGCGCTCCACTCGCTCGACATGATCCACTGGGGCGAGGCGGGCAATCACTTCCTGCCGACCACGTACCGCTACGGCGTGCGGGTGCTCATCGACCCGGCCCTGGAGGACTCGCCGGAGCACGCGCTGTTCCGGCGCTGGGGGGCCTGGCGCAGCCGGGAGGCGAAGGACGGCTACGAGCAGTTCATGCGCGACGGCTGGCTGGCGATCGGGCCGACGTACTACAACCGCTACTACGAGCCGAACCCCTACGCCCCCACCGGCGAGATCACCTACGACCGGCAGAAGGGGCACCTGACCTTCGACGCTGCGGGCGTGGCGATGTACGTCGGCTTCTACGCCCAGCACGGCGGGCCGGTGAGCTTCGATGGAAGCGGCGTGAGGCTCCGCGACGTGGTCATCCAGAACCCCGACGGCATCGCCTACCCGGTGACGCCCGAGGAGAGGTTCCTGGAGTTTGCGCTGGTGGCGACGGAGCCCACCGGGGTGGGGCTGAAGGACTGCCGGCGGGCGATGATCTCGGCCGTCAGCACGAGCTTCAACAAGGGCTTTGAGCTCGACCACTCGAAGATGCGCGGGCGGTTCTGGTGGGACAACAAGGGCGCCACCAGGAGCCTGGGCGGCCTGCCGGTGCTGGTGGCGCGCGTGGGGGCGACGGTCGAGGGCCAGGTGCTGGCGGGCATGGGCTATCGCCTGCTCGACTGGCACCTGCGCGAGATCGGCTCGGGCAAGGTCGCCGCCGGCACGCTGCGCATCCCCGCCGACAAGCCGGTGTTCTTGGTGGAGCTGGAGCGCTAGGCGGAACGAAGCGTCCCGCAGCGACACGTGGGCGCCGGCGCCGGCCCCCGCATACCGCGTCTCAGTCCCAGGCGAGCGACCGGCGCCACCACGGCTCGCCCCGGGGCGGCACGATCCTGAATTGATCTTATCGCGAAAAACGCGCTTCGCCCGGGCCGTTTCCATATAATGGTCGCCGTGGCTGTGCGCCTGGGTCCGTGGCGGCTCCGTGCAGCAAACGGCCCGTGCCCAATGAACGAGATACTCATCGCCCATAAGCACAAGCGCTTGCCGGCGAAGGCGCTGGTGAAGCGCCTGATCTGGTCGGCAGCGCGGAGCGTGGCGCTCGGGGGGCTGTTCGCCTGGTCGCTCGAGGAGCACTGGCTGCGGATCGAGCGGCGCTGCATGTACCTGCCGGGCCTGCGGGACGACCTCGAAGGGACGCGGCTGGCGCACATCTCCGACCTGCACTGCTGCCCCATCGTCCACGAGCGCTACCTGCGCCATTGCGTCAACGCCGTCAACTCGCTGGAGGCCGATTTCGTCGCCATCACGGGCGACTTCATCACCGGCCCCCGCCATTACGCCCGCTGCGTCGCCCGCGTCCTCCGCGACCTCCGTTGCCGCCGCGCCGTGGTCGCGTGTCTCGGCAACCACGACTACGGCATCTGCCACCCGAAGGGCCTCGGCGGGCAGCGTGGCATGGCCGACTACATCACCGACCTCCTCGGCCACGAGGACATCTTCGTCATGCGCAACGAGGCCCGAACCTTCCGCCTCGGCAATGCCGGGCTCCAGTTCGTCGGCGTGGAGGACTACTGGTCCGGGCGGTTCAACCCGCACGAGGCGTTCGGGCTGGCCGAGGCCAACGTGCCCACCGTCGCCCTCTGCCACAACCCCGACGCGGCATCGCAGGTCGCCCATTTCGGCCCGAGGTGGATCCTCGCCGGCCACACCCACGGCGCCGGCACCCCCAACACGCGCTTCCACGACCTCGTCCTGCCCACCGCGATCAAGGAGTTCTCGGCCGGGCACTACATCGTCGGCCGCAACCAGCACCTCTACATCAACCGCGGGCTCGGCTACGCCCGCCGGATGAACCTCAACAGCCGGCCGGAGGTCACCCTGTTCACGCTGACGGGCCGCCCCGCCGCGGCAGCGGTCGCGTAGCGCCGGATGACGCCGGGCCGCGCCGGAGCCCCCCCGCTCGCGCGGCATACAGCAGCCCCCTGACCTCCTCGAGCCGTTCCGCGCGCCCCGGATGGACGGCGCGCCGTGCGCGCCGTTCGCCCCGGATGCCGACGGGCGGGTGATCGACTGGAACGCCGCCGCGGCGCCGGACGTTCGGAGGGGCGAAAGGCAGCCGAGCAATACAGTGGCCTGAAGGAGACAACCATGAGAGTCACCGCGATCGTTCTGGGCATCCTGCTGATGCTGGCGGTGCTGCTGGGCGGGTGCAGCGCGGCAAGCCCGCCGCTGAGCACGCAGGGCCGCCCGGTGGAGACGCACGGCGAGTACCCAGGCAGCCCGGCCTACGACAACTGGGTCGACTACAACCCCCGGGCGGACATCTACTGAGGCGGGCCCGGCGGGGGCCTCAGGTGGCTAGCCGGGGAAGATCCGGTAGATGCTGGGCAGCTTCGCGCCCACGGCGAAGTAGTGCAGCACCCCGTGGACGTTGAAGATGAGCCCGCCGAGGAGGTCCCCGGCGATGACGCCGATCATCAGCGGGACGGTCCGGTGGTAGGCTTTGCCCCCGCCGAACTTCGTCACCGCCGCCTTGATCAGCCAGCCCAGCAGGAACGAGTGGCTGAAGTTCGCTATCGGGTAGGTGCGCCAGACCAGGAACATCACCGGATGCAGGGGCCACCACGTGTAGCGCAGCCGAAGCACGCCCGTCACCAGCACCAGGCCCAGCCCCACCAGCAGCGCCTGCGTGAACTTCGGGTTGGGGTTGCCGGCGCCGAGTCGCTCCCATGAGCCAAGCTGCTTCGAGGCGGCGAGCTCGCCGCGGTTTTCCAGCTCGTTGATGGCCTTGACGCCGGACTTGGGGGTGAACTTGGGGACGGTTTTCCAGGCCCAGGCGTCCTCGCTCGGCCCGCCGACGTTGTAGCTCGCCCAGAAGGCGACGATGAGCCCGGCGGCAAGCGCCAGGAAGTAGGCGCCGCCGGCGGTCCAGCCCGCGCGCCCGGGGCGAACGCGCTTGTCGTCGCACATCTTCAGGCCGTTCACGAGGAAGGGCATGAGCGTTTCGCGCGGGTCGATGGTCAGCACGGTCGAGAGCATGCCGACGATGACGACAGTCCGCGGTCCGAGGGCGAAGTACCCGAACAGGCCGATGAGGATTCCCAGCGGCTGCCAGTAGGGCTGGATGAAGAACAGCCCGCTTTCGGCGTTGATGCGGGCCATCACGAGGAACATCAGCATCACCAGGAACACCACGAGGACGGCGAAGGGCCAGTCCAGCGCCACGCCGAACTGCGGCAGCGTGAGCAGCAGGACCAGGGCCACCATGGCGAGGACGAGGATGCGGCACGCCCAGGCGGCGTAGGGCTCGGCATCCTCCTGCCGGCGGAAGGTGAGCGCCTGCTTGAGAATCTGCCAGTAGTAGCGCCGCCCCATGTAGGCCAGCATGAGCCCCACGCCGAGATAGCTGCCGAACAACTGCCACGCCGAGGGCCCGCCGTCCATGTAGTCGAAGCTGATGTCCACGCCCGCCACGACCAACGCCGCGCCGAGGGGCACGCTGATCACCTGCGTCATCCCCAGGCTGAAGCTCACGTCCGAGGCCAGAAAGAAGGCGAACGCCACCACCGCCGGAAACAGCCTCGGCGCGAAGAGCGCCCAGGACATCGGCCCCTTGGCCAGCTTCGGCCAGGTCTGACTGATCTGCGACATGTCGAACTGGAGCGGAATCTTGATCATGTCGTCGGGATACAA
>CAZMDT010000166.1:0-6777 GCA_964564965.1 uncultured Planctomycetaceae bacterium
CCGAAGTTCATCTGGACCGAGACGGGCGGCTCTCCGCTGCACGCCGCCGCCCGCGGCGGACATCGCGAGACGCTGGAGGTCCTCGTAGCCGCCGGCGTGCCCGCCACCTGGCGGAACAGGGAGGGCAAGACCGCCGCGGAACTGGCGCAAGCGGCTGGATACCCGCAGTGCGCGGCACTGTGCGAAGAGGCCGCACGCAAGCAACTCCCTGGGCTGGTCTTGCTGGACATCCAGCGAGTGCTTAAGAGGGACCCCAAGGCGGACAAGAACGGGCTGCTTGCCCATGCCATTGAGGAAGGCTCTCCCCAGGGGGTTCGGTACCTGTTGGACCAGGGCACGGATCCTCGATTGGGCCATATGGAAACGCACGACACCTATCTCCACCTCGCCGCCCGGCTCAACCGCATCGAGATCGCACGCATGCTGATCGATGCCGGGCTCGCCGCGGGCAGGAAGAACAAGGCGGACCAGACGCCGGCCGACGTGGCCCGACAGGCCGGCCACGCGGCACTGGCGGCCATTCTCGACGAGGCCGCCGGGCGGGCCGCCACCGGCGCCGGCAGCGTCGCTCCCCCGGGCGCGTCTGCCCAGCAGGCCCCGGGCGGGGCAAAGAACCATTCCCCCCCGGACCCGCTCCGCGACGAACGGGACAAGGCCAACATGCTCGCCTACCTGAAGCAGCGGCTGGCCGCCCTGTCCGGCAGCGAGAAACAGAAGGCGGCCTTCCATGCGGCCTATCGAGGGTGGGTCGAGCCGCTGACGCAGCTTCTGGACAGCGGCGTGTCCGTCGATGCGGTCACGCCCGGCGGGCACGGCCGAACGCTCCTGATGACGGCCATCGCGAGCAGGAACCCCGCCGTGCCCGGACTGCTGTTGCAGCGCGGCGCCGACGTCAAGGCCAAGACCCCCCGCGGCCAGACGGCCTTGCATTTCGCGGCCGACGTGGGCATGGTGTCCACGGTGGAAGCCCTTCTGGAACGGAAAGCGGACATCAACGTCGCCGACGCGGATGGCGAAACGCCCTTGCACCGCGCCGCCGAGCGGGGCGACGAGGGCATGGTCGGGCTGCTTCTGGGCAAGGGCGCGAAGCCCGACCCGATGCGCAAGGACGGGCAGCGCCCCCTGCACCGGGCCGCCGCCGCCAAAGCCAGGAAGGCTGTGGCGTTGCTCGTCGCCTACGGGGCGAACCCCGACCCGGACGTGCCGCCCGGCGCCGCCCCGAAGGCCCTGGACCCGGAACTCGTGAAGATCCTTCGCGACCTGGCCGCCCGAAAGGGCAAGTGGGACATGACGGAGCCGGCCAAGCCCTCGTGAACGGCCGGTGAGCCCCGCGGCGGAAGCCGCGCGCACCTACTCCCGCCCGTCGATGTGCCGCACGAGGTGCTCCACGTCGTCGCGATATACGTTCTTCCATTCGAGAAAGGTGTCCCGCGTGCCCTCCCACAGGCCCGAGGGGCCGGGCGTCAGACGCACCCAGCCCTGCTCCGCGCACTGCTCGCCCGTGTACGCCAGCCAGCCGCGGTAGGCCGACCACTCCGTGCCGTCAGCCGACGGGTCACGCACGTAGCGGAAGTCGCCGTGCATCACGACGATCGGGCTCTCGTCGGCGCCGCCGGGGAATCGCATTCGCTCGAACTCCGGCCGCCAGTTGCCCTTCAGGACGCGCAGCAGGCGGAAGCGGGCCTCGTCCCGCGCGGCGTCCCGCGGAGGCCCGGCGGAGGTGAAGCAGACGACGGCGGCGACGTCGGCCTGCGCCAGCAGACCGTGCACGGTGACCACGTGCGGCGGGTCCTCGCGAAACATCGCGCGGCCATCGGCGGCGGGGCGCCCGCAGCCGGCGGCGAGGGCGAGCAGGCCCAGGCAGGTTCGCCGGCAGATTGGCAGTAGGCGATGCATGCGGACCCGGTTCCGTCCCGCGCGGCCGCGCGAGAAGGCGCCTGCTATCCTACGGTGCGGACCTCGGCAACGCGACTGGCTTCTCGGCCGGGCCGGCCAAGGTCCCGGCGCATCGGCTTGACCGCACGGGGCGCGTCGTTAGGCTGGCGGACCTGCCCGCCCGGCCGGGGCGCCGGCGGCAAGGGAGCCAGCGATGGGCGAGTCGGAAGGCGCCATCAAGCGAACGAGCCTGAACGGCTGGTGGGACTTCCAGCCGGTGTTCTCGGACGACGCCCGCCGGGCCGTGCCCGCCGGGGGCTGGGCCGAGGGGGCCTACCTCGTTCCGTCGGTGTGGACGAAGCCGGCGGCCGGCGTCCGCAAGCCGGGCGAGCGGCAGTTCCACTCAGGGCGGGCCCTTCAGTTCGACGGCGACGAGGAGTTCCTCTTCGACGCGTTCGAGTACCCCATCGAGTGGGCGCGGACGCGGTGCGGTTGGGCGCGCCGGCGGCTGACGGTCGGCGAGATTCCCGCCGGGCGGCGGCGGTGGCTCCGCTTCGACGCCGTGCTCGACCGCTGCGTGCTCTACCTCAACGGCGAGCGCCTCGCCGAGCACGAGGAGGCCATGCTCCCGCTGGCGCTGGACGTCACTGACCGCCTGCGCCCGGGCCACAACGAGGTCGCCCTGCTGATCGACGATTTCCCCCGCCAGCCGAGCGGGCGCACACTTCGACCGTCGGGCAACGGCTTCACCCTCGGCAACAGCGGCATCTGGCAGGACGTGTGGCTCATCGAGCGCGGCGAGGTGTACCTCGACGACGTGACGATCCGCACGTCGGTGCGCTCGGGCCGGCTGTGGGCGCGTTTCGTGGTGGCGAACGCCTCCGGGCGCGAGCGCCGGGTGTCGCTCCGCCCGGCCGTCGTCGATTGGCGCAAGGGCCTCCCCGCCGAAGACGCGCCCGTCGTGCTGGATTGTCCGCAGCGCGAGCTCATCGTGCCGGCAGGCGGCACGGCCACAGCTGAGGTCGAAGCCGACTGGCCCGGCGCCGAATGGTGGTACCCCGAGCGCCCGCGGCTGTACCAGGTGCGAACGCGGATCGAGGAGGACGGGCGGGCGATGGAGAGGCACTTCGAGCGGTTCGGCTTCCGGGAGGTGTGGATCGACGGCCCGCGGCTGATGCTGAACGACTATCCGCTGCACCTGGCGAGCGACTGGGGGCACAAGTCGTCGGTGTTCCACCTGACGGAGGGCTGGATCCGCCAGTGGTACGGCATGATCCGCGACGCCAACATGAACCACACGCGCCTGCACAACCTGCCGCACCCGCCGCTGTACCTCGACATCGCCGACGAGGAGGGCATCCTCGTGACGGGCGAGACGGCGCTGAACGGGGCGGGCAAGGTCCAGGCGGCCGACGAGCCGGAGTATTGGCAGGCGGCCGAGCGGCACCTGCGGCGGTTCATCCGGCGAGACAAGAACCGCCCGTCGGTGGTCCTGTGGAGCGTGGAGAACGAGATGCGCTGGAACGATCAGGGCATCGAGCAGATCCGCGCGGAGCTGCCCCGGCTGCGGCGGCTCGCCGAGCAGCTCGACCCCACGCGCCCCGTCTACAACGACGGGGACACCTCGCTGTGGAACGAGAAGACCCAGGCCGTCATCAGCCGGCACTACGGCAAGGCCGGCGCGGGCGTCGGCTGGTGGGACCGCCAGCAGCCGCTGCTGACCAGCGAGATGTGCCTGTATCACCAGATGGGCCCGCACAACACGCTGCACCTCGCCGGTGACGCCGTGTACGCCGACCACGCGCTGGTGGCCGAGACGGCGGGCCTGGACCTGCGGCTGATCGTCGAGGCGGGGCGGGCGCTCGGCGTCAGTTGCTTCGGGCCGTGGAACCTCTCCACGCTGACCAACCTGCGGATGGAGCCGCAGCGAGTCGAGCTGAGCTACGAGGACTTCACCACGCCGGGGATGAAGCCGCTGGCCGTGCCCGCGCATTCGAGCGAGTTCGCCTTCTGGCGCCGGGGCAAGGGCTACACGCCCCACCGCTGCTTCGCGCCGCAGCGGCATGCGTTCCGCCCGCTGGCCGTCATCGACACGAGCCTGCGGACCGGATACTTCGCGGGGGCGAGGCTGCGGCGACAGCTCACCGTCGTCAACGACACCCCGGGGCCCGTCGAGGGCGAGCTGGTGGTGGCGCTCCGCCACGGCGGCGAGACGCTCCACGAGCAGCGCCGGACGATGAGCCTGCCGCGCGGCGAGCGGGCCTCGGAGACGTTCGAGGCCCTCCTGCCCACCGGCGAGGGCGAGTGCCTCTACGCGGCCGTGTTCCACGCCGGCGGCGAGGTGCGCGACGCGTGGGAGCGGGCGCTGCACGTCCGTGCCCGCGCCGCAACGGCCATCGAGGAGCTGGTCGCGGTCCTCGGCCCCGGGCACTTGCGAAGCTGGCTCAAGCGCGTCGGCGTGCCCCACCGCTACGTGGACTCGCCGGCGGCGGACGCGGTGGGCGAGTTCCGCATCCTGCTCATCGAGAAGGACGCGGTGCAGCCCGGCACGCCGCAGAACCGCCGGGTCCGGGCCTTCTGCCGCCGCGGCGGGCGCGCCATCGTCATGGAGCAGCGCTGCTCGCTGCTGCCGCAACTGAAGCTCGAGGGCAAGATGGTGATCCGCGCCTTCGCCCGCGCGGCCGGCCACCCGCTGCTCGACGGCGTCGACGACGCGGACCTGTTCGCCTGGGGCGACGACCCCTACCCCAAGAGCGCCTCGGACAGCACCGTCGCGCTCCGCATGTACCGCAAGGACGACGGGCGCCTGGCGCTCTGGCTGCTCGACAGCGGCGAGGGCAACTGGGGCGCCGGCGACCTGGAGTTCTCGCCGCTGCTGGAGGCGCCCGAGGGCGACGGCCTGGTCATCGCGTGCCAACTGCGGCTGACCGACAAGCTGGCGGACATCCCCGCGGCCGAGCGGATGCTCGTGAACCTGCTGCGGCGGGCCGCGACGTACCAGCCGCCGGCGCCCGCCGCGGCGGTGATCGTCGACGGCGCCGAGACCGACGGCCTGGACCGCTACGTCGAGCAGGCCCGCGGCGGCGCGACCGTCATCGTGAAGGGCGCCACCCCTGCCGCGCTGGCGGCGTGGTCGCAGGCGCTCGGCATGCCGCTGGCACCTCGCGAGGTGGGCGAGGTTTACAGCGTGGTTCGGGCGGCCGACGAGTCGCTGCTGGCGGGCGTGTCCAACCACGACACCTGCGGCGTGGAGACGTTCTTCTACTGCGGCCCGCAGGCGGCGAATCATCGCGTGGCGGCGACGGTGCTCGCCCCGTCCGACGGCCTGGAGCCGCTGCTCGTGACGCCGACGAACAACTGCCTTCGCGAGCTGTTCGTCCGCGGCGGGTTCACCGAGCCGCTCGCGACCCACACGCGGTCGCGGTTCCTGTTCTCCGAGCGGCCGCTGGAGGCGGTGGCCCTGGGGCGCGTCCGCCTCGGCCGAGGCGCCGTGCTGTTTAACCAGTTTGCCCCGCCGGCGGACAAGCGCCTGCGCTTCGGCCGCCTCGACAACCGCCTGCGGGCGAACCTCGGCGAGCGGTTCGACGGCAGCCTGCTCGACGGCGACGCCGTGCCCCCCGCCGCGAAGGCGAGCCCGGGCTACCCGCAGTCGGCCGAACTCTTCAATGCCGAGGTGGATGGCGACCTGCGGCGCGAGATGCTCCAGTGCACGCACCTGCACCTGGAGGAGCACAAGTGCGTGCCGATCCTGAACATCCCCGGCTGGCGGACGACGGCCGCCGACGACGGCGTGTTCCGCGCGGCCGGGCTGGACCTGTCAAACGACGTGTGGCTTTACTACCACGCCGTCTCGCCGATGGCGCGGGCCGTGCTGAACCCGCAACGCCCGGACCCGGGCGCCCTCACGTCGGTGGAGCTTGCCGGCGAGGGCGAGGTGGAGCTGATCGTCAACGCCCGGTGCTTCGAGCCGGTGACGCTCGACGGCGGGGCGGCGCTCGTGGAGGGCATCGAGCTTCAGGCGCGGTGGAACCACGTGCTCGTCCGCTGGCACCCCGCCTCGGAGCGGTCCACGCTCAGGATGACCTGGCGCGACGCCCGCGGCGACGCCGAGACCGACCTGGAGTTCAAGTTCTGCGAGCCCTAGCGCCGCGAGTCGTGGGCTAGTAGTCCCCGTTACGCCCGATCTCCTTGAGTTCGCAGAACAGCGCCTCGTCCTGCACTTCGCACTTGGGGCCGAAGCGGACGTCCGTCCACTTCGCGCGGTCGGCCCGGTCGGCCAGCATCAGCCCGCCCTTGCGGACCTCGTCGAACGCCACGCCCTCCACCGTCACGCCCTTGCCGAACCACACGTCGATGAACTTCGGGAGCGTGTCGTACCACTCGTAGCGGTACTTCGCGTCGGGGGTCTTCTCCAGCGTCTTCTTCTCGTATTCGCTGGCGGGCTGCTCGCGGATTCGCCACCCCCAGTTGTCGCGGCTGAGGCCGATGACGAGGCGGGCCTTGCTGGAATCTTCGCTGACGGTCTTCAAGGCACTGCCGGGCGACAGCAGCAGCCCGACGACCCGCGCCGTCTTGACCTTCCCCGGGCCGCCCTTCCCCTCGTACATGAGCTTGTTGTAGTTCTTCGTGGCGATCCCGATGTAGGCGTTCTGCCTCAGGGGGCGCTCCGGCAGGCCGCCCTGGATGGTCCCGTCCACCGTCAGGTCGGTCGTGTTGAAGTTATTCGTCCACACGCCGAAGTAGGCGCCGTCCATCAGCACGAGCCTGCCGCCGTCGGTAATCCTGGGGTGTCCGTTGCGACCGGGCTGAAGCTTGGAGCCCGGGCCGACGATGACGGTGCACCCGCGGATGGAGAACTCGTCGTTCATCGCCACGTGCCCGATGATCTCGGCGGTGGCGCCG
>CAZMDT010000167.1:0-6777 GCA_964564965.1 uncultured Planctomycetaceae bacterium
TTGCGATCCTGCCGCCGGTTATATGCCCCTCGCCGGCGGTGTCAAGGACCGGCTGCGGCACCCATCGGCCCGCCGCTCTTGCCGCCGGGCGGGGCGGGGCCTATGCTGCCCCGCGTGCGGCAGGAGTCGGCGAAACATCTCAGCCACCGCAGGCGGGAAAGGTGGGACACTACCGGCGTGCTGCTGGAGCTGCCGCCGAAGGGGGAGCGGATGAACTTCGCGGCGATCTTCGGCAACCGCCGGCCGGTGGAGATGGAGATCGGCACGGGCAAGGGGACGTTTCTGCTGGCGCGGGCGGCCGCGCGGCTGGAGATCAACTTCCTCGGCATCGAGCACGCCCGCGCCTATTGCCGCTACGCCGCCGACCGCATCCGCCGGGCCCGGCTGACGAACGTGCGCATGCTGCACGCGGAGGCGATGCACCTGTTCGGCGTCTACCTGGCGGCGGGGTGCCTGTGGCGGCTGCACGTGTACTTCCCCGACCCCTGGCCGAAGCGGCGGCACCGGCGGCGACGGCTGATTCAGCCGGGCTTTCTCGCCGCGGCGCGGCGGGCGCTGCGGCCGGGCGGACAGCTCCTGATCGTCACCGACCACCTCGACTACTTCCGCCAGATCGCCGCCGTGCTCGAGGGGGCCGAGGGGTTCGCCCGCATCGCCTTCCCACGCATGACCGACGCCGAGGGGCTCACCGGGACGAACTTCGAGCGGAAGTACATCGCGCAGGGGCGGTGCTTCTACGCGGCGGCGCGCCTGCGGCACGTCTGAGGCGGCCCCGTCCGGCCACCGGTCAGCTTGGGACGTGCTCCAGCCCTTCCGGCACCGGCCAGAGCAGCACGCGATTCCACCCCTGCCGCAGGCCCTGGACGCATCCCGGCGTGCCGCCGGCGTGGGGAACGGGCCGGCCGAGCAGGTCCGCTTCGCGCACCCGTTCGTCCGGCTCGGGACCGACCCCCCTGGGGGCTTCCGGCAGGTCCAGCTCGAAGAACAGCGCCCGGCTGCCGACGTTGGGCTTGCAGGCCATCATCGTCTGGACGTGGCGGTCATTGCCGGGGAAGACCTGCCACAGCTCCAGCGGCAGGACCAGGTGCTGCCTGTAGACCGCCGGGTTGGGGCGGCGGCCCTCGGGCACGCCAGCGGCGTCGAGAGCCCGTCGGCAGGCCTCCGCCACCTGGTCGGCCGTGGCCTTCTTGTGCACGTGGTTGACCTCGAACAGCGGCAGGATGTGCTCCTCCGAATCGTCCATGAGCAGCCCCCCGCCGACGAAGAGGTTGTGATCCGACGTGTTGTCGCCGCAGCGCCCCGTGGCCAGCGGCATGCTGATGGCCCCGCGCCGCGAGCAGATGAACGCATTGTGGCGAATCCGCCAGCCCCGATGCTCGACGGGCGTGCGGCCCGTCGAGCCGTCGTCGGCCGTGTGCGATACCTGGCGGTCCGTCGCCCACGCGTGCCAGATGCCGAAGTTCGCATTGCCCCAGAACGTGTTGTGCGTGACGGTGACGTTCGAGGCGTCGTGGGAGTACAGCCCGTCGCCCAGGCGGGTAAGGGCGATGAAGTTGTTGTCCACGAGGCCCGGCCCGTCGCCCAGCTCCAGGAAGATGCCCGCGCGGAGGTTATTCAGCAGCACGTTGCGCGTGATTCGCGCGCCGGTGAAGCCGTTGTCGATCCAGATGCCGTAGGCGTCGTTGTCGCGCACGAGGTTGGCGGCGATCAGGCCGTTGGCCATGCGATGCATCTTGATGGCACCTTCCTCGTACCATATCTGCCTGTTGCGGTTGGGGATCCAGCCCAGCCGGTTGTTCCGCTCCAGGATGTTGCCGACGATCTGCGTCCGCTCGCTGCCTGCGCCCGCGATGCCGCACAGGCCGTTGTCACTGATGATGTTGTGGCGCACCAGGTTGTCGGTGGGCATCAGCGGCACTTGGTCCTCAGGCAGCGTGTCGGGGATCGCGTCGAGCTCCCAGAACTCGCCCCCGAGGTCCACAGCCAGCATGCCGCAGAAGCAGATCGTGTTCCGCTCGAGGATCCAGTGGTTGCCGCCGCGGATGGACACCGCGCCGGCCTGGGGAAACGGGCCCTGGTTGGCACAGTGCTCGAAGATGAACCCCCGGACGTGAATGTACCCCAGCCCGCGCCGGATCGGTGCGAAGAGGCGGTGCCGTACGGCAAGCTCGACATGCCCGGCGGCTGGGGCGGCCTCACCGAAGTTCGCGAGAACCACCTCCCCGCCCGGCGAGACCATCCACCGATCGGCAAACGCGTAGAGGTCTGCAAGCACCTCGACCTGCATGAGCGGCCGGCCGTCGCGAAAGAGCTGACCGATGGTCAGTGGAAACTCGGGGCCTTCGTGGGGCCGTGCCGAGGGGCTATGGTCGCGCCCCGAGATGCTGATACCTGTATGGTATGGGTTGTGCCGGCCAGTCCAGGAATCAGGCAGCTCGGCCCGATACACACCGGCATTCGCCGTGGCCTGCCAGCCGTCAAGGAGTTCTGAGCCGCGCACGATGACCTGCTCACCGTTCGCCCCGACGTATCTGATCGGCCAGCCTGGCTCTCCTCCGCGCGCCGGGCGGACCCACTCGCGGTAGATACCCCCATGGACCAGAACGGTATCACCCGGTGCGGCTCGATCTGCTGCCGGCGAGATCGTTCGGAACGGCGCCTCGGCACTGCCATCTCCTGAATCGCTCGCGCAGGGGTGGGCTTGGCTGACAACCCAGATTCTGCCCGCCGTTTCAGCCTTCACATCTGCCATTGCTGCCATCCTAGCCGATGCCTTCTGGCAGTCGCCGCCCAGAACTGCCTGAAACCGTTGCTCGACCGCGCTTGCGTCATGGATTCGGGTTTCGTCGGTCCGCCCATCCGCGCTTGTCCAGTAGTCCCCGGAGGCCAGTCTCCCAAGGCAGCCATAGACCTCTGGACGCGGTCACATGTCGTGCGCAGCTCCCAACGGGATCGTTCTCTACTGGTTAATTAGGAAAGCAGTCGTCGCAGTGGTAGGGGGTGTCTGTTGTGTGTGGTTCTGGCCGTCTGTCTGTAATCCATTATGCGACAGGTAGCTACGGCGTAGGCACAGGGCCCCCCGTGGTGGATAAGCTGTGAGATGTGCTGTTGGACGATCTTGAGAGCCTCCGGGGTGGAGCGCGAGCCCCACGCGTGCTGCGGTATAGTCGTTGAGCACTTGCTCGCCAGCAACGCGCGGCAGACAGGGGGTGCACAGGCTGTCCACAGTGCCCGTCGGCGCCTGCTGTCAGGTGACTGCCCGAATCTCCTGCGTGAGGGCTTCGAGCTTTGCCTGGAACTGCGGATCGCGGTCGCAAGCGGCGGCGACGGTACGGTTGGCGTGGAGTACCGTGGTGTGGTCCCGCCCGCCGAAGTACCCGCCGATCTCCTCCAGGCTGTGGTGCGTGAGGCTCCGTGCCAGGAACATGCAGATCTGCCGGGGCAGCGCGATCGAGCGGCTGCGCTTCCTCGACTGCAAGTCCGCCAGGCGGACGTTGTATCGCTTGGTGACCGCACGGAGGATGTCCTCGATGGTGATCTCGCGTGTCCGGGGCCCCGGCTCGGCGCCGAGGGCCTCCTCCGCCAGGGCCAGATCGATCGACCGGTCCGTCACCTGGGCGAGCATGGTGACCTTGGCGATGGCGCCCTCGAGCTCACGGGTGTTCGAATCGACGGTGCCGGCGATGAAGCAGACGACGTCGTCGGGCAGGTCGATATCGCGCGTTCGGGCCTTCTTGCGGACGATGGCCATCCGCGTCTCGTAGCAGGGGCGGTCGATGCGGGCCACCAGCCCCCAGTTGAAGCGGCTCACGAGGCGCTCCTCCAGGGCGGGAATCTCCCCCGGCGAGCGGTCGCTGGACAGGATGATCTGGCGCTGCGTCTGGTACAGCGTGTTGAAGGTATGGAAGAACTCCTCCTGCGACTGCTCGTGGTCGGAGAGGAACTGGATGTCGTCGATGGCGAGCACGTCGGCGTGGCGGTAGCGGTAGCGGAAGTCGTGCAGCTCGCCGCGTTCGACGGCCTGCACGAAGTGGTTGACGAACATCTCGCACGAGAGGAAGCAGATCCGGGCGAGGCCGTTCTGGACCTTCACCTGCCGGCAAGTGGCCTGGAGCAGGTGCGTCTTGCCGAGCCCGGCGCTGCCGTGGACGAACAGGGGGTTGTAGGTCTTGCCGACCGCCTCGCTGACGGCCTGGCAGGCGGCGTAGGCCAGGCGGTTGCACGGCCCGGCGACGAAGGAGTCGAAGCTGTAGTCCTCGCTGAGCTGGATGGAGTCGTCGTCGGCAACGGGCGCGGCCCCGGCGTCGCTCTCGGCGTCGGTATCCACCTCGACGCCCGCGAGAAAGCACGCGCTCACCAGCCGCCCGGTGGCCATCTGGGCGGCCTCGGCGAACAGCCGCGAGGCGTGCTTGCGGCAGTATTCGACCTCACGCGGGCCCGGGGCCGCAATCTCCAGCAGCCCGTGCTCCAGGCCGATCGGCTCCAGCCGGGTGAACCACGGGCGAATGATGTTGCCCCCGGCGGCAATGACGTGCTGGATGATCTTCTGCCACAGTGTGCGATCGACGCTCCCCATCTATCGCCACCTTCCACGGCGCGCAGAGCACACGCCGAAAACTGCCTCGTCTGTGAGCCCGACGTAACAGGAGCGGCCGGGGCCGCCCTCGCTTTCCCTAGCGCTGAATTGCAGCGTCCTTGCGCGGGCCGCACGTCCTGTGCGGCGAACGCGGACTCTACAGCGCGCTGCGCGTCGAAGTCAAAACGAAAATCGCGCGCCGGCTCACAGGCGTTGGGGACTGACGACGTTGAAGCTCCGGGGCTCGACCCCGGGCGGCGGAACGCCGCCTCAGTTGAATCGCGTGACGGCGGGGGAGGCGGGGGCGGACGTGCCGGCGTTGATGAGCCGCGCCTGGCGGGCCCCGTAAGACGGTTGCCACCCCTTCCCCCCGTTGTATCTCCCGTTGCCGCTGGGCATCTCGCGCGGGCACAGGACGATGTGGCTCTGGTCGCCCAGCGCGGCGGTGAGCGCGTCGACGAGCTCGCGCGAGGGCGCTACCGACCACTTCGCGTGCAGGCGGATGCTCACCTGCGCGTCCGCGCGCGATGGCGGGCGCACCTCCAGGCTCACCGGGCACGGGCCGTGATGCGCGGCGAGCAGGTCCTTCACCGCCGGCAGGAGCTTGTCCGCCTCGGCGCCGGCGGGCAGGCGGAGAATGATCTCCCCGGTCAGCGGGGCGAGGGCGTCGTCGATGGCGATCAGGTCTTCCACGACGACGTTGAGGCGCTCGCGCCGCCGGTCGGCCCGCCCGGTGATGAAGACGATGCTCTCCGGCTTCAGCAGCGCCCGCACCTGCTCGTACGTCCGCGGGAAGACCACCGCCTCGCACTTGCCGGTGAGGTCCTCGATCGTCAGCACGGCCATCTGCTCCTGCTTCGCCCGCGTCACCTTCCGCCGGACGCCCGTGATCATGCAGCCGAGGGTCACGGGGATGCCTTCGGCGCCGGCGTCGAGCCTTGCGATCGACGCGCCCTTCGGCACCGACAGCCCCGCCAGCTCGCGCCCGTACTTCACGAGCGGATGCGAGGTGATGTAGAAGCCGAGCGTTTCCTTCTCGGCCGCCAGAAGCTGGGTCTCCGACCAGGGCTCCACGTCGGGAAAGCGGGGGGCGGCCGCGGCGTGGCCTTCGAGGAGCCCGCCCTCGCCGAAGAAGGAGAGCTGGCCGGTGCGTCGGTCATCGGCGGCGGCCTGGCCGAGCTGGATGGCGTGGTCGAGCGCGGCGATCATCGCCCCGCGGTGTGCCCCGAGGGCGTCGAAGGCGCCGCACTTGATAAGCGCCTCGATGACGGCCTTGTTCACCTGGCGCAGGTCCGCGTGCTCGCAGAAGTGCCACAGGTCGCGGAAGCGCGCGACCTCGCGGCGCGCGGCGATGATGGCGTCGACGGCCTTCGCGCCGACGCCGCGGACCGCCGCCAGCCCGAACCGCACCTGGTCGCCGTCGACGGTGAAGTCGCTGTGGCAGGTGTTGATGTCGGGGGGGGCGACGGCGACGCCCATGCGGGCGGCCTCGGCGATGTACTGAACGAACTTGTCGGTATCGCCGCTCTCGAAGGTGAGCGTGGCGGCGAGGAACTCGCGGGGCCAGTGCATCTTGAAGTACGCCGCCTGGTACGCGAGGATCGCGTAGCGCGTCGAGTGGGCCTTGTTGAACCCGTATCCGGCGAACCGGAGAATCAGGTCGAACAGCCGCTCCGCCTCCTCCGCGCTGATGCCGCTTTCCCGCGCCCCGGCGATGAAGTGCGGGCGCTCCGAGGCGATCAGGCGCTTCTTCTTCTTCGAGATCCCCTTGATGAGCGTCAGCGCCCGGTTGAGCGGAAGCTGGCCCAGGCGGTTGAGCACCTGCATCACCTGCTCCTGGTAGCACATGATGCCGTACGTCTCGGCCAGGATGTCGTCCACCAGCGGATGGACGGAGGGGATCGGCTCCTGCCGGTGCTTGCGGGCGCAGTAGGAGGGGATCAGCTCCATCGGCCCGGGGCGGTACATGGCGTTGGCGGCGATCAGTTCCTCCAGCCGCGCGGGCTGCATCTGGATCAGGACGTTCTTCATCCCCTCCGATTCGAACTGGAAGATGCCGTCCGTCTGCCCCCGGCAGAACAGCTCGTAGACGGCGGGGTCGTCCAGGGGCATGGTCTCGGGGTCGACGTCCTTGCCCGTGCGCCGGCGGACCAGCTCGCGGGCGCGCTGGAGGATGGTCAGCGTCCGCAGGCCAAGGAAGT
>CAZMDT010000168.1:0-6722 GCA_964564965.1 uncultured Planctomycetaceae bacterium
GGCGCCGCGGGCGATGGCGTTCGGCGAGGGCGCCTCGGCGACCGCGCGCGACGTGCGATGGTCGAAGTGCGAGATGATCAGGTGCATGCCGCCCAGCATGCCAAGGATGGTCAGCAGCCCCACCACCATCAGGAGAACCGAGCCGCGTTTTCGTCTATGTCTGTTCATGCCGCACCTCACAGCGTCGGCGTCATTTCAACAGGTGATGGATCAGCTCGTACTCCCGCTCCGTGGCGCCCGTTCCGAGCGTCACCTTGACGCGGATCGCCGCCGGCCAGGTGTCGCGGTTCCCGCTGTGCCATATCTGCCACGTGCCCGAGGGCGCGTCGGTCCAGCTCAGGCCGCCGGCGGCGGAGAGAGCGTAGGCGACCTCGAACTTGGCGCACTCGTCGGTCACGAAGGGCCAGAGGGCCAATATCTGGTCGAGCGACTCCGGGGGCAGCGTCAGGCTGGGCTCGCCGTAGAGCTCGAGCGCCGCGGCGTCGGGAGGGTACTTCTTGTAGTAGGCCAGCGAGCTGTTGATGTGGTCGTTGCCCGGGGAGGCGTCGCCCGCCACCAGCAGGATGCTCCGCCGGTACAGGAACGGGGCGTCGTCGGCGGACAGGCCCCACTCGATCCGCGCGGCGTTGGCGACCACGCCGGGGTCGAGGATGCTGCGATGGACGCCCACCGAGGTGAACACGAGCTTGCACCGCCCGTCCGCCTCCTTCTTCACCGCCAGGAAGCCGTCCTTGTTCAGCCCGGCCAGGTCCTCCCGCAGCACCTGCGTTACCGCGGCGGCGAGCGCGTTGGCGCGGATCAGCTCCTGCCCGCCGTGCACGAGCTGCTGGCTGCTCGAGAGCACGGTGCTGAACCCGAGCACGAGGATCGAGATGATGGCGACGGCGACGAGCATCTCGACCATGGTCAGGCCCGCCCGCCGCCTGCCGGGTCGCTCGATCAGGTTGTGCCTGCCGGCAGAGAGCATGGCTCGAGATCTCCTCATCACAGCCCCTGGACGACGATGGCCTGAACGACAACGTTCGGGTCGCTGCCGCCGTTGTCCCTGAGGCGGATCGTCAATTGCCCGTCGTTGACGCTCACCTGGTGGGTCACGGTGGTGGACTGCCCGGCGGACGTCGAGACGGTGTCGGTCAGCACCCCTTCCAGGTAGACCTGCATCTGGTCGTGGGCGTAGTTCCGGTCGCCAAACGTGACCGACACGCTGTAGTTGCCGTTGTCCACGTCGACGACGAACGTGGCGTCGGGGGTGAAGACGAAGTCCCGCGTGATCGCCGTGCCGGAGCCGCGGTCGCGGCTGTCGCGGGCCCCGCTGGCCCACCCGAAGCCGGCCACCGCGTCGTAGTTGGTCAGATGCGACACGCGGTCATAGCCGGCCTCCACCGCCGAGCCGGTCGTGCCGCAGTCCCAGTAGCCCTCGAACGGCGGGGGAGGCGGGGGCGGAGGCGGGGGAGGCGGGGGCGGCTCGCCGCCGCCCTCGCCGGCCAGCGCCGCGGCCGTTCGCGCCGCCAGCACGCCGATCGCCGGGCTGTCCGTGGCGCCTTCCTCTTTGATCACGTACACCGTCGCCGACCCCGCGTCCAGTTGGTGATCCAGCGTCGCCGTCGTCGCCTCCAGCCGGACGATCCGCGCGAACGAGCCCGCGTTCTTCGCCGAGGCGTAGTCCGACTTCACGATCACCGGCGAGCCGGCCTGCACGTCGTCGGCCGAGGCGAACACGATCTGGCTCGTCTCGCCGACGTCCGAGATCGTGCCCGTCTTCTCCACGGCGGTCACGGCCTTGTCGGCCTTCATCTTCAGGTAGGCGACGATGACCACCTGGTAGTCGTTCTTCTCGGCGATGGCCTGCCGCCCGAAGACGAGGAAGCCGACGCCGTCGTCGGGGCGGTCGATGGGGTAGCGGGCGTCGTCGCCGAGGGAGGTGTCCTGGGTGAGGTAGGTCTCGGGGAAGGGCTGCTCGGAGTTCATAAGGCGGGCACTGACAACGGCCAGCCCGTTCTGGCAGATGATCGTCCCCAGCACGTCGCCGACGGAGCGCTCGTTCTCCTTCAGCGACGCCGGGAAGATCGAGGCGATCATCGACAGCCCGACGCCCAGCAGCGCCACGGCGATGAGCAGTTCGGCCAGGGTGAAGCCCCCGCGCCGCCTGCCGCCGCCCACATGGGTTCGCTCGTGTCTCATGGTCGTTGTCTCCACGCTACCGCAACCGGAGCGGCTGCCCGGTGTACCGCCCGATCGGCAGGAACTGCCCGTACTCGTTGAGATACGTGGCCCGGTCGGCGGCAGTGGTGCGGGCGCTCAGCTCGAAGTAATCGAACATGGTCATCGCCGTCACGCCCGGCTCGCCCTCGGCCGTGGCGTGCTCCCACAGCTTGCTGGTGCCCGAGAACAGCGGGGAGCTGCTGTCAAAGCTCACGTTGTTGCCGTCCACCTGCTCCACCAGCGTGCCCTGGGGCGAGAAGACAACGGTGAACGTCGTGAAGTCGGGCAGGTTGTCCAGCCCCTGGTAGTTGCTGCCGTTGATGAACGTGCTCGACAGCTCCCCGAACGCCATGGTGCCGGGCATCCGGACGGGGTCGTAGCCGTCGGCCTTCTGGAACTTCGCCGCCCCGGCGTCATAGGCGACGACGACGGAGTAGCAGGTTTTGGCGAGGTCCGGATCGCCCGTGCCGTCGCCGAGCTGCACGTGCACGCCGGCGTAGGTGCCGGACTGAATGGCCATCGCCCTCGCCGCCGACAACTGCCCCGCGAAGGCGTTGTAGGCCTGGGCGTCCGCTCCCGCGGTGAAGATGCTCACGATGCCCGGCAGCGCGATGCCCGCCACCAGCACGATGATGCTGATGACGATGATCAGCTCGGCCAGGGTGAAGCCCCCCCGCCGGCCTTGCCGCCGGGCGCCCGCCCGTGGGGTTGTCCACGTCGCTGTGGTCATGGTTGCTCCGCGGCGTCACTCGTCGGAACGGATGTTGTCTTCCTTCTTGTCCGGTTCCGTGTCACCGAAGTCGCCGTCCGGCCCGGGGGACTCCAGCAGCGGCCCGCCGCCGCGCGCGCCGGTCTTGCGGTACCGCATGCTGTACTCGAAGCCGTCCTTGAGCGCCTTGTCGTAGCCCGCCCAGGCCTCCCGCTGAACGTTCGCCAGCATCGGCTTGGCGATCGGGTCGTCGTACAGTGTGTTCATCAGGCTCTTGCCGTCGTCGCTGTCGGGCGGGTAGTCGTCGTGCAACTCCTTGTACTTCCGGATGGCGGACATGACGACGTCCTGCGTGCTGTGGGTCTGCTTCCGGCCGGCCTCCTCGGTGACGTAGCGGCTGACGCCCACCACCAGCGCCAGGATGACGCCGAGGATGAACAGCACCACCATCATCTCGGTGAGGGTGAACGCGCCGGGGCCGCGGGGGCCCCGCCCCGTGCCGCCGCCCAGTTGTCCGTCGTGTCTGCGCATGCCTTGTCCTAGTAGTTCTGCACGTCGTCGGTCATGCTGCTGCTGCCCGGCGGGTCCCACTGACGGTTCGGTCCCTTCGTGATCAGGATGTAGTCCTGGCGGACGTACTTCGAGTCGCGCTGGGTGTAGGCGTCCATGTCGGCCGGACCGTCGGTGTTGTGCCCGGCCTGATAGCCGCCTTCGAAGCGGTAGTACAGGACGGGCTGGCTGAACTTGTCGATGAAGACGCGGTGTCCGTCCTGGAGGCCCATGGAGACGTCCTCGAGCCCGGCGTACGGCCCGTGGACCTTGCCGCGGAAGACGACGCGGAACCCGCCGCCGTCGCGTCCGTCGTCGAGGTCGAGCGTGGCCCCCGCGTCGAGCGGCTTGCCCTTGACGCCCGGGTCGGGACCGTAGCCCAGCAGCAGCAGCGCCAGCAGCTGGGCGCCCTTCCAGTTGGGCAGTTGGTCGTTGCCGGCATTGCTGCTGGGGGGGTAATCGTCGAAGTCGTTGCGGTACAGCTCCACCCCGCCGCCGATCGCGTTCACGTACGTCTCCGAGATCGAGCGGTTGATCCGCGTCAGCGCGTTCGAGGCCGCCGGGGCCAGAATCCCCATCAGCAGCATGATGATCACGATGATCACGAGCATCTCGATCAGCGTGAACCCGCCCGGCGCCCGCCGCCGCACCCGCCCGCCTGGATGTCCGGTCGTCTGTGTCACGGCTGTGCTATTCTCCGAAGTTCTTCAGGTCGTCCGAGGTGCCGTACTTGCGGTCGACGCCCGCCCCGAGCAGCAGGTACTCGCCGTCCTTGTACGGCTGGTCGGTGCCGAAGCGCGTGTCTTTGATGAAGTCATTCCAGGACCCGCCGGCCCAGCCGTCGAAGCTGTCGCCGCTGTGGCCGTTGTCCACCAGGTACGGGCTGTTGTCGCCCTGGACGTACTGCGCCAGCCCCGGCGTCCGCCGCGACGGCCAGTACAGGATCGCCATCTGGTCGGTGGTGTAGCGGTCGGCGATCGTATTCGGTCGGCTGTCCGAGCAGTGATCCGCGTCGGTGCCGGGGTCGAACAGGTCGCTGCGGTTGACGTCGGTGCTGACGATGACCTTGGCGTACTTGTCGTCGGGGCTGTTCATGGGATCGTCGCCGAACAGCTCGACGGCAAGCAACTGGCTGCCGGTGAGCGAGCCGCCCTCGCTGACCAGCTCGTCGATGCGGGTCTGCCCGGGGTAGTATCGCTTGTCATTCCAGAAAGACCCGCACGCCTGCTGAAGCTCCGAGACCCGCGCCTGGGTCTTGGCGGCGTAGCTCAGGCGGATCGCCGAGATCACCGCCGGCGCCATGATGCCCACCAGAAGCGCGATGATGGTAATCACCACGAGCAGTTCCACGAGGGTGAAACCGCCGCACCGCGGCGCCGGGCGCCGTGCCCGCCCCCGCCGTCCCGTTCCGTCTGTCGTTGTCAGGCGCATGTCGCCTACTCCTTCGGCTGGCTTACTTGCTCTCCAAGGTCTGGAGCATCGCCGGCATGGGCATGAACAGGGCGATGACGATAAAGCCGACGATCACGCCGAGCGTGATGACCATGACGGGCTCCATCAGGCTTGTCAGCGCCCCCACGAGGGTCTCGACTTCGTCGTCGTAGGTGTCGGCGACCTTGACGAGCATCTTGTCCAGCTCGCCGGTCTCCTCGCCGACGTCGATCATGTTGACGACCATCGGCTCGACGACCTTGGACCGCCGCAGGGGATCGGCGAAGCTCTCGCCCTCGCGGATGCCGTCGTGCACGTCCGCCAGCGCCCGCGCCAGCACCTCGTTGCCCGAGGTGTCCGCCGTGATCTTCAGCGCCTCCAGAATCGGAACGCCCGCCGACAGCAGCGTTCCCAGCGTCCGGGCGAACCGCCCCACCGACGACTTGGACACGATCCGCCCCAGGATCGGCGTCTTCAGCTTCAGCCGGTCCACGAACAGCCGGCCGCCCGGGCTCATCCGCAGCAGGCGCAACAGCAGGAAGATGCCCACCGGCGTGGCCAGAATGACCGCCCAGCCCCCGCCGGTGACCCACTTGCTCACCTCGATCAGCGACCGTGTGACCGTCGGCAGCTTCTCGCCCATGTCCTCGAAGATCTTCTCGAAGCTCGGCACCACGAAAATCAGCAGCAACGTCACGATCGTCAGGGCGAACGTGATGACCGCCGCCGGGTAGATCATCGCGCCGATGACCTTCCGCTTCAGCGCCTGCGACTTCTCCATGAAGTCCGCCAGGCGCTGGAGGATCAGGTCGAGCACGCCGCCGAGTTCGCCCGCCCGCACCATGTTGGTGTACAGGCGGTCGAACGCCTTCGGGTGGTGCTCCATGGCCTCCGAGAGCGTCGCCCCGCCCTCCACGTCCTCGGCCACCAGGCGGATCGCCACCCGCAGCATGCCCGGCTTCTGCTGCTGCTCCAGAATGCGAAGGCTGCGGACGATGGGCAGGCCGGCGTCCACCAGCGTCGAGAGCTGCCGGGTGAACTGCGTCAGCAGCTTCCGCGGCACGCGCCCCACGCTCCGCCGCCCCGCCTGGGCCCGCGCCGCCGGACCGGCTGCCGCGCCCGCCCGGGGCTGGGAGCGCCCGCCCGCCTTCTCCTTCAGCTTCGTCGGGAAGTAGCCCATCGAGCGAATCTTGCCGATGGCCTCCTCGCTGGAGCCGGCCTCGACCTCGTCGCTGACCGGCTGCCCGACGTTGTTCATGGCCTCGTATACGTACCTGGGCATTGTTGGCTCCTGTCCGTCTCACGCCTCCGGCGGGCCGACACCCGGCCGGCCGGCATCAGCCGCTACCGTTCCGCGTCCTCATAGATGGTCTGGGAGACGACCTCTTCGATGGTCGTCAGCCCGTCGAAGATGGCCAGCAGGCCGCTCTCGCGCAGCGTGCGCATGCCGCGTTTCCGGGCGGCCTCGCGGAGCACGTTCGTGCTCCGCCGATCCATGATCATGTCCCGCAGCTCGTCGTCCAGCAGCATGACCTCGAAGATCGCTATCCGCCCGCTGTAGCCGGTGCCGCGACAGTGGTCGCACCCGGCCCCGTGATAGAGCTTGCGCCCCTTCACGTCCTCCGACGTCAACCCCAGCTCCATCAGCATGTCCTCGGTCGGCTCGAAGTCCTCCCGGCACCGCGGGCAGATCGTCCGCACCAGCCGCTGCGCCACCACCCCCTCCAGCGTCGCGGTGATCAGGAACGGCTCCAGCCCCAGGTCCAGAATCCGCGCGATCGTCGACGGCGCGTCGTTCGTGTGCACCGTCGTGAACACCAAGTGGCCCGTC
>CAZMDT010000169.1:0-6682 GCA_964564965.1 uncultured Planctomycetaceae bacterium
AGGGCAACTGGCTGCTGGAGTTCGCGGGGGCGGGCGAACGGCTCTTCGTCGCCTGGGACGAGGATGCCCCCGCCGCCGGCCAGACCGTGATGATCCGCCTGCCGGCCGGGGCCGGGGCCGAACTCGTCGACATCATGGGCAACGCTTCTCCCGCCCCGGTCAGCGAAGGCGTGCTGGCGCTGACGATGGGCAAGGCCGTTCGGTACCTTCGCATGCGGGGCGAAGGTCGGTGCGAGGTCTTCGGATCGATCGCGGCGTTCACCGACGAGGTCTCGGGCGAGCCCGGCAGAAAGGTGACCGCCACGGCGCGTGTGCGGAACCCGCTGCCGCGAGAGGCGGAGTTTGCGCTGCACTGGGCGGCCACCGGCGCCAAGCCGGCGTCGGCGACCCTCGCCGTCCCCGCCGGCGCCGCCGCCGATGCGTCCTTCGACCTCGCCATGCCTCCCGCCGCGGGCGAGGGCCCGGAAAAGCCGTTCGTGACGCTGGAGTACGCGCTGGCCGGGACGCCCTGGAAGGGCACGCTGCGGATGCCGCTCGGGGTGGCAAAGCTGATTCCGGCCGAGCCGTTCGAGAAGCGCGCGCCCGACTTCGTCCTCGCGGCCAAACCGAGCATTATCAACGTCAACGAGAACGACCCGTCGCGGAAGGCGTACGTGTGGACCGGCCCGGCCGACCTGAGCGCTCGCGCGTGGTTGGGGCTCGACGGCGAGCAGCTCGTCCTGCGCGTCGACGTCGCCGATGACAGGCACGTCCAGCCGAACGAGCCGGCCAACATGTGGCAGGCGGATTGCGTGCAGTTTGCCCTGAAGGTTCCCGGCCAGGATGGGTACTGGGAGCTCGGCCTGATGGCCGGTGAGAAGGCCCCGGCCACCTGGTGCTGGGTGACCCCTGCCGGGCAGGCTGACCCCGCCGGCAAGGTTGAGCGGAAGGTGGAGCCAATCGAGGGGGGTCTGCGTTACACGGCCCGGCTGCCGCTGAAGGCGCTCGGCCTGACGGCGGAGCGGCTGCGGAAGGGCGCGTTGGCCTTCAACCTGGCCGTGATGGACAACGACGGCGGTGGCCGGGAAGGATGGGCACAGGTCGCCGAGGGCATCGCCCGGAACCGCGGTCCGGCGACGTTCCCGTTGATTATCTTCGAGTAATCCGCGGCGGGCGGCTACGGGCGTTTGCGCGTCCTGGCCATGGCCTCCCGCCAGCGGCGGTCGAAGTAGGCCAGGCGTTCCGCCTGCTCGCGCGGCGTGAGCACGCGCCGGAACGCCGCCTGCTGCCAGTGCTCCAGGGGCTCGTCCGATTCGAGCGGCACAACGTCTCCCTCGCCGCCCGGCGGCGCAGAGTCGCCGTCGCCCGCCAACCAGGCGAAGACCTCCTCCTCGGCCTCCTCGCGGGGCGGGGGCCACCGGGCTGTCCGCAACTTCGGCCTTTCCACCAAGGAATACTAGGTTGCGAAGCGCGCCGAGGCAACGCGGGGGGGGCCGGGCCGCCGGGGCGCCGCAAGCTAGAAGTTGTACCCCACGCCGACCATGACGTACGTCTCGTGCACGTCGAAGTACTGGCCCATGTTGGAAAAGCCGTTGTAGAACTCCACGAACGCCCGCGGCAGGCTCTTCACCCGCGACGGATCTCCCAGCTCCACGCCGAACTGCGCCGTGACGTTCATATCCCAGTTGTTCTCGGTCTTCGACTGGGCGTCGCAGGCGAGGTACATCGGCGTGCCCCAGGCGGTCCAACGGTACTCGGCGCCGAACTGGAAGATCGGGCGGCAGCGGATGTCGCGGGGGAATCCGCGGAAGTTGACGGTCGGCCCGGCGTAGATTCGCAGCCGGCCCGGCCCGACGTCCTCGAAGTCGTGTGCCCAGAGGATTCTGATGGCCTCGCGGCTGTAGTCGATGCGCATCCGCTCGCCGGCTTCGAGAATCTCATCGCCGAGATGGGAGCTTTGGTGGAAGAGGAACAGCTCGAAGGAGTCGGCCCCGCGCCGGTAGCCGGCGGCGGCACCGACGTAGAAATCGGTGTTGAGCAGCGGGAAGGAGGACTCGCACGTGTTGAGCCGCCCGATGATGGCGCCGCGCAGGCTGAAGGACAGCTCGTCGCCCCCGAAGGCGGGGCCCTTGGCGATGACGAGGTCGCCGCCGATGCCCGCCTCGAGGTACTTCTCGCCGCCGTCGTGATACATGAAGCCGACGCGGACCTGGGCCTCGCGCGGATCGGCCAGCAGCGGCTTGAACGTGCGGTCCGTGCCGGTCAGCCAGTGCCACTGCGTGGGCGGCCGGGATGCCGCCCCTTGCCCCGCCGCAGGCGCCGGCACTGCCTGCGCCGTCGGCTCCTGAAGCGCCACGGCGGTGATCGGCGTGGCCGACGCGTCGCCCCCGAGCTGCTGCACCGTTTCCTCGTAGGCGATCAGGGCGTCGCCGCGAAACGCGCGCACCTCAACCGTTGCCGGGGCGTTGGCCTCGCCCGGGGGCGGCAGCGAGATGCGCACGATGGCGCCATCGGGTGCGGCCGTGACGGTCATGCGCTTGCCCGTTATGGCCAGGCCGTGCTGGTCGGTCCGGCTCTGGAGGATGATCGTCGATCCGGCCACCGTGTGCATGCCGTCGCCATTCAGTGATGCGACGGCGAACCCGGTGGGGCCCTTGCGGATGAAGCGGTGCGCCCCGGCGACATGGAGGACGAGCTGGCGCGCGGGGCCGTTGCCGGTCAGGCGAAAGCTGACCGCCGCACGCCCTTCGTGGGCGACGGTCGTCAGCTCGCAGCCGGCGCCGTCCGGCCAGGTCAGCATCGACCTCGCGGCATGGAGGTCGCCGTCGCGGGTCACCTTGCAGCCGGCCGTGGCGGGCCTCGTCTTGCCCACGAGCCCCACCCTCGAGACGCTGACACTTACGCGCTCGTTGCCGATGTTGAACAGCACCTGGCTCGGCAAATAGTCATCGCCCGGGTCGAAGACGGCACTGGCGCCTCCCGCCGACAGGCGGTGTGCCCCCTGGCCGGAGGCGCCGCTGCACGGGACGAGCAGGACGAGGGCCAGCACACAAACGATAGCGCAACACAGGGGTGACCGGCGGGGCTGCGTGATGGGCATGGCGGGCATGGGCAGATGTCCTTTCCGGGCTCCGGGGTCCTCAGCCGCGACTCGCGGCGTGTGTCCGCCCCGGGCATGCCGCCGGAGTATATCGGGGCCGGCCGGCGGCGTACAGAATTGCCCCTCGCGCCCGCCTACGGCAGCGGTGCCCTCAGCTCGCCGATGCGGCGGCTGACCTGGCGGAGGCGTTCATCAAGGTCGATGCGGCGTGCCAGGCGGCGCTCGATCTCGCGCCGGGCGCTCTCGGCCTGGGCGATGCTGGCGTTCACCTCGGCGAGGCGCTTCCCCAACTGCCGGAGATCATCCTCGGCGGACCGAAGGGCGAGCGTGTGCGTGTCCTTGAGCTGCTTGAGTCGTTTCTTGATGGCCGCGCGCTGGCGCGTGCGCAGCTTCCGCTCCTCCTCGGCGAGGCGCTCTTCGAGCTTCTTCACGCGCGGGTCCGCGGGCGCATAGCGGTTCCTGGCCCCGGCCAGGGCGGCGGCGGCCTCCAGGTGCTCCATGTCCGGGGCGATTTCGTCGATCGCGTCGGCTACCTCGGGCGCCTCGGCGCAAGCATCGAGATCGGAGGCCTTGATCGCGTCGATGTCGCCGGGGGGCACGTGTGCCAGGGCCGCCCGGGCCTGCATCGCCGCGACCTTGCGCTCCTCGATCTCCGCCTCGATCGTGGCGCGCTGCTGGGCCAGACGCGACAGGTCCTGCTGGACCGGAACCGCGCCCGCCCGCAGCTCATCTCCGCCCGAGGCCAGCTCGGCAAGCTGACGGGTCAGCCGCTCGCGCTCCGCGATCAGGGCCGACATCTCCGCTTGCGCGGCGGCGTCGAGCACCGGCTTCGGGGTCGCGCCGGCCGGCTGGTGCGCATGGGCGGCGTCCGTTCCGGTGTCCGCCTGTTCGGCCGGTGCGGGGGCTTGCCTCGGCCCCGTTGCCGCCGGCTCGGGTCGGGGAGCGGCCCGGCCGGCGAACCACGCCCCAGCGACCGCCGCCACGAAGACGGCTGCCAGTATGACGATTGTCTTGCCGGACATAGATTCGCTCCCTCACAGGCCCGCGTCTCTGGGAGCATAACGCAGGCGCGAGACGGACATGACACTGTAAGTCCGGCATGCGGGAACAGCAAGAGCGGCCGCCTGCGGCCCTCAGGCGAAGTACGCCCTCGCGACGGCGAGGTGGGCGCGAAGGTCGAAGTACCGCTGGCGGGCGGCCTCTTCCTGAGGAGTGAGCAACCGCCGCCCGACGGCTTCCTGCCATTGCTCCGGGGGGACGTCGGCTCCGGCGGCCTTCAGTTCCAGCCCCTCCAGCAGCAGCGAAAAGGTGAACGCCCCGCCCTTGTGGATGAGGGCGTCGATCAGGCTGGCGGCGCCGCGAGGGGCGCCGCCTCCGGGCTGTCGGGTCGTCTGCTCCACCACTGAACCATAGGTTCCGTGCTCCGGTAGAGCAAACCGGGCCCGCCGCCTGCCTCAGATCGTCGGGAGGATCGAGACCACCTCTTCCATCGACGTCACGCCCGTGACGGCCGCCAGCTTGCCCACCTGGTCCAGCGTGAGCTGGTCGCTTCCGGCGGCGGCCGCGTCGATGTCCGCCGCGCCCCGCCGCTCCTGAATCATCCGCCGGATCCGGTCGTCGGCCAGGAACAGCTCGAACAGGCCCACGCGGCCGCGATAGCCCGTGCCGTAGCAGTGCTCGCAGCCGGTTCCCTGGAAGAGCTGGGCCGGGGTCCCCTTGGGCAGGCGCTGGAGAATACGCTCCTCCATCAGCATGTCCGCCGTTTCCGGCAGGGCGGTCTTGCAGTGCGGGCAGATTCGCTTGGCGAGCACCTGGGCGATGACGCACCGCAGCCCCGTCGCCAGGAAGTACGGGTGCACGCCGAGGCTCAGCACGGTCTCGATGGCCCGGCTGGCGCGGGTGGCGTGGGTGGTGGCCAGCACGAGGTGGCCGGTGATGGCGGCGCGCACGGCGGTGACGGCCGTCTCCTCGTCCCGAATCTCGCCGACCATGATCACGTCCGGGTCCTGCCGGAGAATGGCCTTCAGCATCACGGCGAAGTTGACGCCGATCCGCGGATTGACCTGCGTCTGGTTGACGTGCGGCAGGTCGTACTCGACGGGGTCCTCGATCGTCACGATCTTGCGGTCCCCGCCGGCGATCTCGCGCAGGATGGCGTAGAGGGTCGTCGTCTTGCCGCCTCCGCTGGGCCCGGAGACGAGGATCATGCCGCTCGGCCGCGCCGCCATGTCGCGCAGGTGGTCCAGCTGGTCCTTCAGCAGCCCCAGCTCCGTCAGCGCCATCAGGCTGATCGTGCTGTCGAAGAGGCGCACGACCAGGTCCTGCCCGTGGATCGTCGGCACGACGCTGACGCGCAGGTCGATCTGCCTGCCGCTGAGCGGTGCCTTCATGCGTCCCTCGGCCGGCCGGCGGGTCACGCCCAGGTCGATGTCCGCCATCGTCTTGACGTGCCCGAGCAGCCGGCGACCGAACTCGCGCGGGAACGTGCCCTGCTGGTGCATGTCGCCGTCGATGCGGAACGCCAGCTCATACCCGTCCTTCTGAACGGTGGCATGAATGTCGCTGACCCGGTGTCTGACGGCCGTGTTCACCACCGCCTCCCACACCAGTACCGGATCGGCACCGTCCGTGATGATCTCGTTGACGTTGACGATGGGTTTCATGGCGGAGGCAGCCGCTTTCGCAAGGGTCAGTTCGCCTCGTCGGCACACGCCTGGTCGAGGATCGCCCGCGCCTCGTCCAGCGTCTCGGCCACCGGAATCAGCGAGGCGATGTTGACGGTATCGAGAAGGCGCCGGATTGTCGCGTTCGCCCGGGCAATGACCACCTTCGCGTCGGCGTCCTTGGCGTACTTCCGCAACGAGAAGACCGCCCCCAGGCCCGCCGAGCTGATGTACGCCACGCGGTCCAGATCGACGATGACCGCCCGGAGGGGCTCGTCGCCGACGACGTCCTTGATGGCCGTCACCACGTCCACGCGGGCGTCCCACTCCATCGCCTCCGGGCAGGAGACGAGATAGCGCCCGACGCCGTCCGGCGTTACGGATACGTCCATGGGCCGTCCTTCCAGAACCGGCGATTGGGCGGACATGGTACGCCGCCAGTGGGGAGGATGCAACCGCGTGTCGCGAACCGGCGGCTAGGGCCCGAGGTTCTGCCCCGTGCTCAGTTGGCGGGTCGCCTCTCGCCAGCCGGGGGGCGTGACCAGCCGGAACACGCTCTCCTCGAGCTTCGCGTTCCGCTGCACGTTGCTGAACGTGGCGGTGATGAGCTTCTTGTCGGCCGTGGCCGAGACGATCCTGACCGGCAGGTGCGTCTGGCGGTCCACCCACATCTCGATGCCCGTGGTCCCCAGCTGCTTCGCGTGCGGCGGGCGGGGCGTCAGCTTGAGGTATTCCGTGCCGGAGGGCTCGCCGGGCCGGGCCGGGCGGGAGGCCACCTCGAAGTGCTCGAGCACGTCGCTCACTTTCTGTCCGAACGGCACGGGGAAGGGGCCCTTGCCGAGGGTCGTCTGGCGGAGTCCGTCTTCGGCGGGCTGCCCGCCGACGATAAAATGCTCCGCTTGCTTGATGCGGTGCCTGAGGACGGTCAGCCGCCGGCCGT
>CAZMDT010000170.1:0-6660 GCA_964564965.1 uncultured Planctomycetaceae bacterium
ATGACCCGCCGCCGCAAGAACGAAAAGGATAAGGCCCCCGCGCCGCCGGAGCCGATAGACGTTGTCGACGGCGTCCCCGATGCCTCCCGGCATCGGTCGCTGTGGAAATATGTCGCGCTGGCCGTCGTGTTCGTCGCCTGGGCGGCCTTCCTGCTGTACTGCGGGCTGGCGGGCAACCCCTGATGCCCCCGCCCGCCCGAATGGGAGTTGGCATGCCTCCTCGCCGAAGCCTCGCCTGCCTCGCCGCCGCCGTTGCCACCCTCGCCCTCTCGGGATGCAACGACATCCAGCCCCCGGCGGCCGACAAGGCCGGCCTGGCTAGCGGCCCCCCGGAGGCCGTCAGCGTTCATGAGCTGGCCCAGCGCCTCCACATGAACGTTGACGGCGCCACCGGCTGCTATGCCACCCTCCGCAACCAACACCACACGGTCTGCCTGTTCACCGGACCGGACGGCGGGCGGGCGCACGTCAACGGCAAGCCCGTCGGCCCGGCGGGCGGCGTCAGCGCCATGGACGGCGTTCTTCACGTGTCCGCGGCCCTGGCGGCCCTCATCTGCCGGGCGACCGACACCTCGCCCCCGCCAGCCGCCGACCCAACGTCCCCGCCGGCAGCGGTGCTCGGCACGGTGCTGCTCGACCCCGGCCACGGCGGAAGGGACACCGGCGCGCCGAGCGTGGTCGGCATCAACGAGAAGGTCGTGAATCTGGACGTGTCGCTCCGGGCGGCCGGGCTGCTCCGCCGCCGCAACGTCCGCGTGGTCATGACCCGGACGACGGACGAGTGGGTGGACAAGGACGACCGGGTGGCCCTGGCGCGCCGCCTCGGGCCGGCGCTGTTCGTCAGCATCCACGCCGACGCCGCGCCGGGCAACGGAACGGCCCACGGCCCGACGGTGTTCGTGCCGCGCCGCGCCGGGCAGCGGTCGGCCTCACAGCGGGCGGGGGACACGCTGGAGCGGTACCTGGCTCACGCCGCCGGCGTCAGCCGGGGGGTCCGGCGGCATGACAACAACCTCCGCGTGCTCGAGCAGACCTCCTGCCCCGCCGTGCTGGTGGAACTGGGCTTCCTGACGAACCGCTACGAGGCGACGCGTCTGGCGACGCCGGCGTACCGCCAGCGTCTGGCGGAGGCGTTGGCCGACGGTATCCACGCCCATCTCTGCGGGAACTGACCGGCCTCCTTGCCGGGGGCGCGCAACGTATCGTACCTTGCCTGCGCCGCAAGGAGGGCGATATGTCAACGCGCTACCGCATCCGATACCGGGAGAATCAGGCAACCCTGGCCGAGGGGGAAGCCGTCGTGGAGGCGAACAGCCCCACGGAGGCGCTGGTGAAGTTCCGCCACGCGTGCCCTCCGATGGACACGGTCGCGCCGAAGGGCGTGGTCACGAGCATCTGCGCTGAGGACTACGGCGGCGACGGCGCGTGGTGAGGCCGGCTCCTCAGGCTACCACCTTCGTGATGCGGACGCGGATGTACTTCTGTCGATGGCCGGTCTTCCGCCGGGACGCCTTGCGCCGCCGCCACCGGTAGATGTGCACCTTGGGGCCCTTGGCCTCAGGGTCGACGATCTCGCCCAGCACCTTCGCCCCCGCCACCAGTGGCGCGCCCACCTTCACCGTGCCTTCGTCGCTCACCAGCAGCACACGCTCGAACGCGATCTCCGTGGCACCCTCCGGCAGCTCGCGCAGATCGACGTCGAGCTGGTCGCCTTCGGCGACCCGGAACTGCTGGCCGCTGTCTTCGATCACCGCATACACTTCGTTCTCCCATCCCGTTCGCCGCCCGGCGAGGGGCACGCATTATGGGCCTTCCGCCCGTCCTGTCAACAGGCGAGCCGCAAATGCCCGCCGGATCAGCCGCCGGCCAGGCCCGCCCGGAACCCGTTGATCAGGAACAGCACCGCGTAGGCCGTTGCGCGCTCGGGCCCGTAGCGCCCGGCGAAGCGGCCGTCCTTGTCCTGGTACTTCAGCAGGGCGGCCGCCCCGGCCTTGAACCAGTCCGCCCCGCCGATCTGCTTTCGCCCTGCCGCCAGCGCGCCCTCCGAGACCAGAAAGAGGTAGCCGTAGAAATCGTCGTAGTAGGTGCTGTTCCACGGGCGGCTGTCGATGCGCGACTTCAGCGATTCCGCGAACGCCTTGTCCAGCCAGGCCAGTCCGGCCTTCGCCGGCTGGCAGGCGACGTCTGCGGCGAGGTTGACGGGCTTTCGCCCGTAGACCTGCTCGTAGCACACGAGCACTCCCGCCACGCCGGCGGCGGTGGCCGCGGCGTGAGAGCTGGAGCCGCCCCGCGAGGTGCTCCAGCCGCCGTCAGCGCCGGCGCTGCCGGCCCAGGTCTTCATGGCGGCCTGCCAGAAGGGCTTTGGAACGTTGAGCCCGCCCCGGCCGGCCGCCGCGATCGCCGCGTGTACCAGGTACGAGTCGATCGCGGTGAAGCTGTCGTACGGCCGCCCGTAGCTCATGTAGCCAAAGCCGCCTGTGGTCGTCGAGTCGAGCAGGTGCTGCACGTCCTTGCGCGCGCGCAGGGCCTCGCCGGCGGTTCCCTGCGCCAGGCCCGCGGAAAAGCGGCAGCGCCAGGCGAGGGCTCGCGTCCTGTCCGTGGCCCGGTCCTTGATCCAGTCGGCGGCCTTGACGATCTGCGGATCGCGCGGCGAGGCGCCGGAGCCGAGCAGGGCGAACGCCGCCAGCGAGGTCATCTCGACGCTGTAGGACGACGCTCCGCTGAGCGGCCAGAAGCCCTCGGCGTGCTGCTGGCTCTTCAGGTACGCCAGGGCCTTCTCGTAGGCCTGCTGCACGGCCTTGTCGTGAAAGGCAATCTTGACGGCACCGATGGCGGCGGCCGGGGCGCCGCCCAGCTTGGCCAGCTCGTCGGCCACCTCTTGCAGCGCCAGCGTCGCCTTCAGCCGGGCCACGTCGCGCTGCTCGTGCTTCCGCAGAAAGGCCGTGAGATACGCCCGTGCCCGGGCGAGGGCGACGACCTTGCCGTGGGAGGTCGCGTTGGCCGCCAGCGACCGATACCACCCCGCCAGCTCCCAAGCGGCGCCGGGGGCCACGTCGGCCGGGGGCTTCGCCGCCAGGCGAACGTAGGTCCGCGTCGCCTCGTCCACGTCCTGGTTGAGGTGCTTGGCCGCTTCGTCCGGAAGATCGCGCTCCAGCACGAGGTGCTCGATGAGGGCCATCCGCGCCTTGAGGTCTCCCGGGGCGCCCGCCACCGCCTGACGGAGCTTCTCCAGCTTCCGCTCGTCCTCCTGGCGGGCCACAATCCGCCGGATGGCCTCACGGATGGCCTCCGCCTGGGGCGACTTGACGAACCCCGCCAGCAGGAGGGCCTGCTGGTACTGGTCGCGGGCCTCTTCGAGGCGCCCGGCGGCGTAGTCGGCGTCGGCGAACTTCATCAGCAGGTCAAGCAGCGGCTTGGCCGCCGCGACGCGGTCGTCGCCCCGGCTGGCCGCGTAGCGCAGCCGGTAGGCCTTCAGCCGCATCGCCGACCACTGCGCCGCCTTGTCGGGAACGGCCTTCTCCAGGTGCTCCAGCGCCGCCAGGGCCGTGGCGTGGCCGGTGGCGTCCCGCGTGCCGAATTCGTACGCCTTCTCCCACAGATACGCCTGGAGGGCCGGCGTGTCGCCCAGCGCCTGCGTCAGCTTCAGCAGCTTGGCGGCGAACTCCGCGTCGTCCTGGGTGCTTACGGTCGCGCTGACGCGGGCGTCGTCCTGGCCGAACAGTGCCTGGTAGTCCTCCTTCACCCCGGCCAGCGCCGCCGCGGGCAACAGGAGGCACGCGGCCAGCACGCCCGACCGCCTCGCCGCTGAGATCATGCCCATGTGCATCGCCCTGTCACAACCCGGCTTGTCCATCGGTTGAACCCCGCACGGATGATATCGGCCCGGTTCGGTGGAAATCAACCCGGCGCCCGGGCTAACGCCGGTCGGGCGAGGTGCCCCATCATGGCGGCCGCCGCCTCCGCCGTGCCCCAGAGCATCTCCAGGGCGTATTTCTCGTTCGGGGAGTGGATGTTGTCATCCGGGCGCGAACACCCCAGCAGCACCGGCTCCATGCCCAGCACCCGCTGAAGGACCTCCGTCACGGGCACCGAGGCGCCGCAGCGAATCATGGCGACGTCGCGTGCGGCGGGCGTCCGGCCGGCGTCGATGAACGCCTCGCGAAGGGCGGCGCGGGCGGCCGTCATCGCCGCGGAGTCGCGGGCGACGATCACCGGGCGTGCCGTGGCGTTCACCTTCACGGCCGCCCGAAGCCCCGCGGGTGTGTGCGCCGCCACGAACTCCCGGAACGCCGCGACGATCCGCCGGGGCTCCTGGCGGGGCACCAGGCGCATGCTGACCTTCGCCGAGGCCTCCGCGGGGATGATCGTCTTCGACCCGGCGCCCGTGTAACCCCCGACGATACCGTTGCAGTCGAGCGTCGGGCGTGCCCAGGCCCGTTCCAGCACGCTGTAGCCGCGCTCCCCGCCGCCCAGGGCCTCCAGCCCGAGCTGTTCCCGCCAGGCTGCCTCGTCCAGCGGCAGGGACGCCCACCGGCGGCGTTCGTCGTCGGTGATGTCGAGCACGTCGTCGTAGAAGCCATCGATGGTAACGCGGCCGTCGTCATCGTGCATGGCGGCGAGGAGGCGTGCGAGCCCGTTGAGGGGGTTGGCAACGACGCCGCCGTAGACGCCGCTGTGGAGGTCTCGGCGGGGGCCGGCGACGGTCAGCTCGAGGTAGGCGAGCCCGCGCAGGCCGTAGGTGATGCTCGGGATGTCGGGGGCGAAGAAGCTCGTATCGGCGACGATGGCGGCATCCGCCCGCAGGCGCTGCCCGTGCTCGGCGAGGAACGGCTCGATGTTCGGGGAGCCGACCTCCTCCTCGCCCTCGACGAAGAGCTTGAGGCCCACGGGCAGGCCGGCGGTCCGCTGCCACGCCTCCGCCGCGTAGAGGAAGGCCATCAGCGGGCCCTTGTTGTCGCTGGCGCCGCGGGCGTAGAGGTCGCCGTTGCGCACCTCCGGCTCGAACGGCGGGCTGTGCCATTGCTCCAGGGGGTCGGGCGGCTGAACGTCGTAGTGGCAGTAGACCAGCAGCGTCGGCCTGCCGGCCTCAACGGCCCGGCCCTCGGCCAGGACGGCCGGCCGGCCGCGTGTAGGCACGACCTGCGCCTCCAGGCCGATGGATTCGGCGTGCCGGCGGACCCATTCGGCGGCCCGGGCGCACTGGTCCGGCCGCGAGGTGTCGTTGGCAACGCTGGGGATCCGCAGAAGCTCGAAGAAGCGGCCCAGGAGCCCCTGGCGGTGCGTTTCGAGGTACTCTCGCACGGCGTCTGGCAGCATGGGCACACTCCTCGGCGGCCGGCCATCATACCACGGTGCGCCGGGCGGGGAAGCCCGTACCGCCGGGGCGGACGACCATCCGGCCCGATGCCGGATGTTGCTCGTGGTGACGTCTCGAACCGGACCGATGACGCTCCTCACGGAAAGGCCCGCAGAATGGAGCATTTCCCTTGATTGTCCGGCATGCCGTGGTATACTATGAGTGTTCACACTTGTCGCTGCCGATGAGCCGGTCGCGGCGAGGCACTTTGAGAATGGCAGGATCCGTAACGACCAGGCACGTGGCCGAGCGCGTCGGCATGTCTCGGCAGACCGTCGGCGCCATCCTTGGCGACAAGGCCGGCCTCCATCGGGACGGAACACGCGGCGTCGTCAAGGCCCCTCCGGCAGCGTGAAACAGGCGTAGCAGAAGACGGTATGGGCGCGAAGAGCCCATCGCATAAGAGAGAGCGCAAAAGACATCTGTATGGTGGACCAAAGCAAGGGAAGGAGAACGGAAATGAGGAACTCATTGAACGGAACGATCGTACTGGCGCTGATCGCGGTGCTTGCGGCCGCTCCGGCGGGCGCGGCGGACTTCACCTGGAACGGCAACGGCGGCAACAACGACGTGGACACGGATGCGAACTGGGTCGGCGGGGTCGCCCCCGGCGACGACAGCAGCAACACCCACATCTACGCCGGCACCCCCGCGCGGACGACCGCCAACTACAGCGGCGGGGCGACGACCAACGACACCAAGCAGATCGTCTTCGACAGCACGCTGACCACCCCGTTCACGGTCACCGGCACCGTCCGCGTCAACAGCAGCCCTCAGATCACGCAAGACGCTGATGTGGCCGTGGACTTCGCCGCCGACCTCGCGAACTTCTTCAACATCACCGGGAGCGGCACGGGCCTGTTCACGATGTCCGGCAAGGTGTATCGCTTCAACGGCTCCGATGGGGCCAGCTTCACGGTCGACAACGACACGTTCGACATCGCCTGGACCGGCAACCTCGAGGCCGGCAACGAGTGGTGGAAGGTCACCAAGACAGGCACCGGCAAGCTGACGATGAGCGGCAACTACGGCCTGATCGACACCAGCGACTACCGCCCGGACGAGTACTACTTCGACATCAACGAGGGCACCGTCGAGCTGGGCGGCACGCTGAACGGCAGCGTCATCAACGTGGCCGGCGGCACGCTCGAGGGCGGAAGCGGCACGCTCGGGTTCTACATCGACGGCGCCGATTCCGACCTCATCACGCTGACCGACGGCACGCTGGACCTGTCGGCGCTGACGATCAACTTCATCGAGCTGACCGGCGGCGTCACCGAGGATGAGTACCTCCTGGTGGACTA
>CAZMDT010000171.1:0-6636 GCA_964564965.1 uncultured Planctomycetaceae bacterium
CGGGCCGGATCGTCTTGGTCGTCGGACAAAGAAGGCGTTAACTTAGCGCCCCCCGTGGGCCACCGGAACCCGAGGAGCCTTTCCGAGCAATGGGGCGAGCCGCGTTACGAGCGCCACGGGCCGCCGGCGGAGGTCGGCGCCTCCGTTCCCGCGTCTCCCGCCGCCCGCCGGGGCCCTCGAGCGGGGAGCGTCATCCGAAAGGTCGGCCGCCCGGCATGCCGATAGGAGGCCCAGACGCGGAACGCACTCGCCCGCGTCGCCGGACGTACTATAATGCGAGGACCCGCCCGCAGGCAGCGGGGTTTAAGACCGGGAAGCGGTCGCGGTTACGATCCCAGCAGGAGACAGACGTGAAGCGCATTGTGTTCGCAGCGGCCGCGGCGCTTGCCGCGGCAGCCCTGTGCCACCCGCTGGCCGGGGCGACGACACCGGGGGCAACCACGCTGGGGACGGCGACCACTCGCCCGGCGACCTCGCAGCCACTCAGCGCCGCCCAGCTCCGCCTCGCCGGGCTGGAGCGGGCCCTGGCGGGCGACTTCCGGACGGGGTTCGACCTGATCACGAAGGCCACCCGCCTGGCGCCGGACGACCGGGTGGCCGCGTCGGCGGGCGGGCTGTTGGCCGACTATCTGCAACACGACGCGCGGGCGGAGGCCGAACGCGCGGAAGAGTACGCCGAGGCCGTTCGACGCGTCCAACGCTGCCAGCTCGCCCAGTTGCACCTGCCGAAGCTCAAGGCGGCGGGCATGGAGGAGGCGCTGCACAAGAAGGTCGAGGAGATGGTCGCCGCCTATCGGAAGGCGAGCGACGGGATCGCCGCGGCGCAGTCGGCGCAGCGGGAGAGCGGCGAGCTGCGCGTGCGGGCGGCGAGCGATCGCCGGGAGGCGGCGGCGCTTCGCGAGCAGGCCGGCCTGCCCCCCGCGACGACGGCGCCGACGACCAGCGCGCCGGCGGGCGGGAAGATCGCCGAGCTGGAGGCCGAGGCCGCCTCCGCCCTCAAGAAGGCCGAGGAACTCGAGAAGCAGGCCGCGAAGGACGGGGCGGCGTCGCTGAAGGCGCTGCGCACCACGGCCGGCGCCCTGAAGGAGGCCGTCGAGATCCTGAAGAAGGACACCGGCACCTACGCCGAGACGTTCGGCCAGCTCACGGACGAGGCGTTGCGGCGGCTGGAGCAGTTCGGGGAGGCGTGGCAGTCGTCGGCATCGGGGTCGGACGGGGCCCACGACTCGCAGAACCTGAAGACGATGGAGGAGAAGCTGGCGGAGGGGTTGGCGGACGTGAGCATGCTGGCGACGGAGGAGCCGTGGCGGTCGGCGCTGGTGCAGGCGCGTCTGGCGAAGCGGCTCGCCCGCGAGGACGACTCGCCGGGGAAGCAGCCGTGGTACCAGGCGCTGCTGAAGGAGGTGGAGGCCCGCGCCGCCGAAGCGGAGACCGACACCCGCTGGTACGACGCGCTGGCCGCCTGGGCCGGCCTGCACGACCTCGAACCCGACAGCGAACGCTACCGCACGCAGGTCCTCACCATTCGACGCCACGTGCGGGCGCTGACGTTCTACGGCGGCGACGATGCCGGCACTGATGACGCCGAGTGGCGCCAGATGGTCGCCGGCGTCGACGCCGAAATGGTCAAGAGCGTCATCTCGCAGCTTCGCAGCCAGTACGTGTCGGCCGTGGACTACCGAGACCTCGCCCGCGCCGCCCTCGAGAGCATCCGCACCCTCGCCGACACGCCCCAGGTCACCAAGGCGTTCCCCAAGCTCGCCGACGCCGAGCGAAAGGAGCAGTTTCTCGACGCCGTCGCCCGCCAGCTCAAGTATGTCGACCTCAAGGACCGCATGGACCACCTGGAGCTGGTCATCGTCCTCAACGGCGTGCTCCGGGCGTCGGAGCGGACGGTGGAGATCCCCACGGAAGTTCTGGCCGTGGAGTTCACCGACGGGCTGCTGAGCGCGCTGGACAAGTTCTCCTCGATGGTCTGGCCGCACGACATGGCCGACTTCAAGAAGAACACCATGGGGGAGTTCTTCGGGGTGGGCATCCAGATGACGAAGGAGCTGAACGAGCCGCTGAAGGTCGTCACGCCGCTGGCCGACTCGCCCGCGCTTCAGGCCGGCATCCGCACCGACGACCTCATCGTCGGCGTCAACGGCAAGAGCACCCGGGAGCTGAGCCTCTCGAAGCTGGTCACCCTGATCATGGGGGAGAAGGGCACGAAGGTGGTGCTGACGATCGAGCGGCGGGGCCGCCCGGCCCCGTTCGACGTCGAGATCATCCGCGACCAGATCAACATCAAGACGGTCAAGGGGTGGGAGCGGATGCGCGGGGGCAAGTGGCGCTACCTCGTCGATCCCGACGGGCGCGTCGGCTACATCCGCGTCACCCAGTTCACCGACAAGACGCCCGAGGAGATCCGCGCCGCGCTGGACGACCTGCGCGCCGAGCTGCCCGAGGGCGTCGACAAGGTGGAGTCGCTCATCCTCGACCTGCGGTTCAACCCAGGCGGGCTGCTCCAGGCGGCCCGCCAGGTCGCCGACGAGTTCCTCCGCGACGGGCGCATCGTCTCCACCCGCGGACGGACCAACGTCTCCCACGACCTCAACGCCACCCGCAGCGGGGCGTACCTGGCGGGCGACCTCGTGGTGCTGGTGAACGAGCAGAGCGCCTCGGCCGCCGAAATCGTCTCGGGGGCGCTGAAGGACTGGCAGCGCGGCCTCGTCCTCGGCGAGCGGACCTACGGCAAGGGCAGCGTGCAGAAGCTGTTCCCCATCCGCGACCGCAAGGCCCTGCTGAAGCTCACGACGGCCTACTACTACCTGCCGTCCGGGCGCCTGCTACACCGCAAGAACGGCCAGAAGGACTGGGGCGTCGATCCCGACATCGCCGTCATGCTCACGCCCCGGCAGACGAAGCGCTGGCTGGAGATTCGCCGCGAAACCGACCTGCTGCGGCACGCCACCGAGAACACCCACCTCCAGGACGACCTGAAACGGCAGTACGACGAAGACCTCCAGCTCCAGACGGCGGTGCTGCTGCTTCGGCTGATGCGGCTGCGGGCGCAGGAGACGTCGTGACCGCCCTGCCGGAGGCGGAGGCCAGGCCATGCGCTGCACGCCACTGCTGATCGCCTTGGCGGCGGCCGCGGGCGCCGCCGGGTGCGGACCGGGCGGCGCGGAATTCTCCCGCGCGCCCCGGCCGGCCGAGCCCCCGCCGCCTGCCCCCGTTCAGCCGTTCGCCATCGGCCGGCCCGACCTCGTGCTCCTGGTCACCGGGGGCACCGGCGGCGCCCTGGAGGTGTGCGACTGCGAGGACGCGAAGCTCGGGGGGCTGGCGCGGCGGAGCGGTCTGGTCCGCAGCTACCGCGCGGCCGTCGAACACGTCTTCCTGCTCGACACGGGCGACGTGCTGGCGATTTGGCCGGACGACCTGCGGAACGATTACGTGCTGACCGGCTACGCCCGTGTCGGCTACGACGCCGTCGTCCTCGCCGACCGCGAGTGGGCCGTCGGGCCGGCGAAGCTGCGGGCACGGCTGGCCGCCGGCCCGGAGTACCTGTCCACCAGCGTCGCGCCCGCGGACGGGCCGGCGATGCCCATCCGCACGGTCGTCACGCGGCGGTTCGGCGATGTCAAGCTCGCCGTCGTCTCCCACCTCGGCGACGACGCGTTGATGTTCTTCTCCGGCGAGCAGCTCGGGGAGCTGCGGCGATCCGGCGTTGAGGACGTCGAGGCGCTCATCAGCCGCCTGAAGGCCGACGGGCACCTCGTCGTCCTCGTCAGCCACGGCAGCCGCGACGCCGCGGCCGCCGCCGCACGGCGCACCACCGCCGACGTCGTCATCCGCGGCCACGCCCAGGTCGGCGACGAAGGGCTTCGGCGCGTGGGCGGGTGCCTCCTGGTGCAGGCCGGCGGGGCCGAAGCCGTCGGCGTGCTCGCGCTGCGACTGGAGGGGGGGCGGATCGCCGCCGCCGAGTGGCGTCTGGAACCCGTCGACGCCCGCTGGCCCATCGACGCCCGCCTGATCGAGTTGTTCGAGGCGTTTGTGCAACGGCTCTCGGCGTCCACGCGTCCGGCCGAGAGGCCCGCCCCGCCTGCCGCCGCCCGCTGAAGTGCGCCCGCCGACGGCTCTTGTGGGGGCCGCCTCGCCCGCTACGATGGACCCATGCCCGAGCTTCCCCCGAATGTCGTCCAACTGCGCGAGCTGATCCGCGACTGCCGCCTCTGTCCGCGCCAGTGCCGCGTGGACCGCGCCGCCGGCGAGCTCGGCGCCTGCCGCACGGGCGCCAACGCCGTCGTCGCCTCCGCCGGGCCGCACTTCGGCGAGGAGCCCTGTCTCGTCGGCCGCGGCGGCAGCGGAACCCTCTTCATCGCCGGGTGCAACCTCGACTGCGTGTTCTGCCAGAACTTCGACATCAGCCACCCGCCGAGCATGGCATCGGCCGGCGTCGAGATGTCGCCGGCGCGGCTCGCCGAGGCGGCGCTCGCCCTGGCGAGGCGCGGCTGCGAGAACATCAACTGGGTGAGCCCGACGCACGTGGCGCACGCGGTGGCTGAGGCGGTGGTGGCGGCGCGCGAGGGAGGACTGGCCGTGCCGGTGGTCTACAACTGCGGCGGCTACGAGGCCGTCGAGACGCTCCGGCTGCTCGAGGGGCTCATCGACATCTACATGCCGGACTTCAAGTGGGCCAGCGCCGCCGCCGGGCGGAAATACTCCGGCGTGCCCGATTATCCCGCCGTCGCGACGGCTGCCCTGGCGGAGATGTTCCGGCAGGTCGGGACGCTCTCGCTCGACGCCCGCGGCGCGGCGATGCGCGGCGTGCTCGTCCGCCACCTGGTGATGCCCGGCGACCTCGCTGCCAGCCGAGGCGTCATCGACATCGTCGCCGAGGCCGCCCCAAGCTGCGCCATCAACGTCATGGCGCAGTACCGCCCCGCCTTCGGCGCCGAGGAGTTCCCCGAGCTGCTCTCGCGCCCGTCGATGGAGGAGGTCGCCGCCCTCCGCGCCTACGCCGCCTCCCGCGGCCTCGTCCGTGCCGATCACTGACAGGGCCGCCCCGTCGGCCCCGACCTCCCGGCCCGGCCTGCCTGCCACCGCCTTGTGAATCGCGTGGCCGGCCCGATGGCGGGAGGCCTCCCCTCGGCCCGAAAGGGCAGTACGCAACGCCACGGCCGCGAGGCAAGCCGCCGGGCCGCCGGGGGTCCCGCGGCGGTGCGGGGCTGTGCGCGCGAGGCCGTTCGCCGGTCAGAAGCCGAGGGCGGGCAGGATCTTCTCGGCGAAGTTGCGCCCGAGGATCTCGTAGCCGTCGGCGCTGGGATGGAGCTGGTCGGGCAGGTAGTCGGCGACGAGGTCCTCGTCAAAGAGAATCCTCCCGTCGAAGTAGTGCAGGTTGGGGTCCCCGCAGTCGGCGAGGCGCCGGACGGCCTCGGCAAGCTGCTCGCGCATCATCCGCAGGTTCATTCCCGTGGCGCCGGTGCCTTCCTCCCGCGGGGGCGAGATGATCGGCGAGACCACCGCGATGGGGATGTTCGGGTGGCCGTCGCGGACCGTCTTCACGAAGCCGATGACGGCCGGGATGAAGGTCCGCTGCGAGTACGACCCGCCGTGCATGTTGACGCCCAGTTTCAGCGAGATGACGTCGGCCGGAAGGTCGCGGATCGTCCGCGCGAGCATCGGGTCCATGTGGCACTGGCCGCCGAAGCCCAGCGAGGTGAGGTTCAGCCCCCGCCGCCGCGCCGCCGTAGCGGGCCACGTGCGGGCCGGGCTGTGCGCGCTGCGGCATTGCGTGATCGAGCTGCCGTAGGCGAGCCATCGCGGGCGGGTGTCGTCCGGCACCGACGCCTCGGCGCCGTCGTCGAGCAGAACGTCGCGCACGGCGACCGGGAGGTCCGCGGCCAGCCAGAGCTCGACGACCTTCTCGCCCGGCGGGAGGTCTTTGCAGACGACGCGGCCCTCGCCGCCGTCCAGCCGGGCCGTGGCGATCAGCTCGCCGCCGATCACCAGGTCGAACAGCCGGGGCTCCTCGCGCGGCTCGACGGTCAGCCCCAGGCAGTTCGACGCCGTCCGAAGCCGCAACCGTACGCCCGTGGCGTGCTCGCCGCGCTCGATCAGCGCCTGCGGCCAGAACAGCCGGAGCCGGTCGAACGGCAGCCGCCACGGCTTGGCCCACCCCTCGCCGCGCTCCAATGACACCAGCCCCTCAAACAGCGTCTCGTCCGGCGGGATTGCCCTCACCGCGTGGTCTCCTTCACGCGATTCGCGCGAAGCTCTTCGGCTCGATGTCGAGGTTCCTGACCTTGTAGCGGAGGATTCTGGGCGTGGTGCCGAGGTCGCGCGCCGCGGCGGCCATGTTGCCGCCCGTCCGCTTCAGCGCGTCCACGATGGTGTCCCGCTCGAACAGCGCCACGCGCTCGGCCATCGTGCCGGTGCCGATGGTATCGGACGCCTCGGAGGTCTGCAACGTCGGGGGCAGGTGATGCCCGTGGATGACGCCGTCGGTGCTGAGCAGGACGGCCCGCTCGATGCAGTTCTCCAGCTCGCGGACGTTGCCCGGCCAGTGGTAGGCGAACATCATGTTGATCGCCGGGGTGGTGATCCGCCGCACGTCCTTGCCCATGCCGGCGCCGTAGCGTTCGACGAAGT